>NZ_BAAAPN010000029.1:0-84983 GCF_039531165.1 Nostocoides vanveenii
ATGGTGAAAGTCCTTGTTCTAGAAGAGGGGCTCATCCCCGCGCGGGCGGGGCGGACTTGGGGGTGCCTTTCGGGGTGTGTGGTTGAGGGGGCTCATCCCCGCGCGGGCGGGGCGGACGCGAACTGCGCGGCCAGCTCGTGGTCACGCCTGGGCTCATCCCCGCGCGGGCGGGGCGGACCTACCCGGTGGGCAGCAGATCGCCTCGCCCGCGGGCTCATCCCCGCGCGGGCGGGGCGGACGCACCACCAGATGCGCGAGCCGTTGCCGCCCGGGGCTCATCCCCGCGCGGGCGGGGCGGACTTGTTCAGGACGAACTCGTAGCCCTGAACCATGGGCTCATCCCCGCGCGGGCGGGGCGGACGCTCGCCCGTGGGACAACTCGGGCAAGCCCGAGGGCTCATCCCCGCGCGGGCGGGGCGGACCACCACCAGATGCGGGCGCCGTTGCCGCCCGGGGGCTCATCCCCGCGCGGGCGGGGCGGACACCTGGTGCCGGTCAGCCATGGAAGTGCATCCGGGCTCATCCCCGCGCGGGCGGGGCGGACGGTACTGGTGAGCCATGCGGCGGCACGGGCGCGGGCTCATCCCCGCGCGGGCGGGGCGGACCCGCCCCCCCCGCCCCCGCCGGGCACCGAGTGGGGCTCATCCCCGCGCGGGCGGGGCGGACCAGTTCGTCGTCGATGCCGCGCCAGTATCCGGGGGCTCATCCCCGCGCGGGCGGGGCGGACTCCCCCGCCATCATCGCCCGCAGCGATGTCACGGGCTCATCCCCGCGCGGGCGGGGCGGACTCGCGGTCGGGGCGACCGATCTTGGCGGCCCAGGGCTCATCCCCGCGCGGGCGGGGCGGACTCCTGCTTGTGTCCACATGGATTTGTGTGGACGGGCTCATCCCCGCGCGGGCGGGGCGGACAATTACGGATCGAAGCGGTGACCCGCCTTGAGGGGCTCATCCCCGCGCGGGCGGGGCGGACACTTGCTGAGCAGCCAGGATAGGCGAAGAGTCACCAAACCGCAGTCACTTTCGCCCGCGCCGTCGCTGGCTTGCAGCGCTCCAACCGCGGCGCATCCCGGTATAGCGCGCCGACGGTGCGCTTGGCCGGCGAATGAGCTGGATCCCGTCGAGGTCGACCGGCTCCCACTCGTGGCGATGGACGCGGAAGTACAGTCGCTGCTCACCGCGTGCGGACTCGATCATGATCGCGCGACCGTCCTTGCAGAGTTCGACGACCCGATCCCAGAGCTCATCGCGAACGCGACGGGTGAGGTGACCGACGAAGACTCCCGGGGCGATCTCCAGAAGCCATCTGGTGAGGTGTCCGCGGAGGCCGGCGGGCACGGCCGTCACAACGAGCACTACCACGGTGCGTCGTCCGAGAAGTTCTGGCCGCAAACGACCTTCGTGCCTTTCCGATCCCAGAGATAGATAACGTCCCAGTCCGGTGCATCGTCCGCCGTCTCACCCTGATCGCCAACGAGAAGGCGCCGGACGTCTCGCGCACATCGAGCGAGCAGGTCTTGCGAGACAATGGCGTCTCGCACCGCTCGTCGCGTCTCAGCGGGAATATCATCCGGCTCCTGCTCACTCGCCACCTTGAAGGCGACGGGTATGGCGATCTCCGCCTTATAGAGGTCCGCGACGTCGAACACGAAGGACCGCGCGTGGCCGGTATGGACGAAGCCCAGCCCGGGTGCGCACCCCAGCGCGACGATCACGGCGTGGCACACGCCATACAGGGACGTCGTCGCGGATGACAGCGCCATGTTGACCGGATCGGACCCGGTGAAATCGTCTGGTCGATAGTCGCGCTTCGTCCACTCGACCCCGAACTCCTCGGAGGCATCGCGATAAGCCTTCCGAACCCGTGCCCCTTCCCGGCCACGAAGCTGCTGCATGGTCAGCGCAGAGACATCCTCCCCGGGGAAGCGCATCGCATACATCTCGCGGGCGACGCGCAGACGCAAGTTCTGATTGCTCACCAGCGCAGCCTGCGCCTCCAGCAGACGCGAGGCGTTCGTCAGGGTCCGTCCGTGCGCGTAGTAGCGCACGCCCTGCTCGCCCACCCAGACGCACGTGGACCCGCTCTCGGCCATCAACACCATCGCCTGATGGGTGACATTGGTCCCCGGGCCGAGCAGGAGGGCTCCGACCGTGGCCGCGGGAAGGTGAACGACCCCGCGGTCATCCGTCGCCGTCAACGCGTTGCCGTCCCGGTGGACGACGCACCGCTCCAGATAGACGAAGCTCAACCGGTCCTGGGCGCGCTGCAGCGCCGAGATCGGCGTGGGGGGAGGCCCGGGGATCGGTTTCACGACCGCGGCGGGGCCAGGGTCATCAGGCCGCAGCCATACGCCTTGGCTCGGCCCATCCCCCCGACGAGTGCGGTCCGCAGCGCCGACGGAGCCACCACGGTCAATAGACCAGCGAAGCTAGCCCGAGACAGGGACACCCTCGACCTGCCTGCCTCGGCCTCTCTGCGCCCGAAACTGACCGTATGCCGCTCGCTCACCTCCGACAGCACGCCGAACGTCTCGTCCGTGGCCACCTCGAACCCCCACGATCGGGCGTGCTTGACGAGCCACTCACGCTGTTGATCCGCCGTCAGATGTGGCGACACGCGCCCGCGCCGAGGCCCGCCGGGCTGCTTGGGCAACACGCGGACGGGATTGGCGGTCAACCGGAACCGCCACGCCTGGCCGGCGGCCAGCCGGTCGAGAAAGGGCTCGTATGCCGTGCTGTCCCACTGGGGTTGACTCGGCCAACCGGCCTGTTCGATGAGACCGGTGAAGTCCGGAGCCGACGGAGAGACGACATAGAGCTGGATGTCGTGCGTCTTGGCCTGGTCGACCCGCCAGAGAACGCGGCCGGCGGAGTCCTCGTCAGCCAACTGGGGGTGTGAGCCCATCACGGCCGCGTGCATCGCCTGTGGCGAGGCCAGGAGTCGATGGGTGTCGCGACGGGTCGGGTTGAGCCGGACTCTCGATAACTCGGTCATGCGCTCGCCACCACCGTGAAGTAGTCGTCGCCGTCGTCGCGGGCCAGATCGTTCGGAAGGGTGGCTAACTGCTCGAGCCGGACGACGTCCCGCCATACGTACTCCCGGCGTTCCGGTGCGAAACTCGCTGGCACGTCGCGGGCCGTCAACCGGTCACCCGGCGCGCTGCCGTCATCGTCGATGACGATCGGCAGGCGCACGGTCGAGCCCATCCGCCGCCGGTGCCAGCGCGAGGCGACCCACCGGAAGGTGCTCAGGGCACTGACCAGATCGTCAGCCACGACCCCCTGGAAGAGATCCGGTGGAGCGGGGCAGGAGCGGCGGCCGAGATAGAGCGGGAAGGTCGGGCGCCGAAGCGATTCCGCCAGTCCCGCAACCAGTTCCGGCTCACCCTCGACCCCGGCGAGGAAGGCCGCGTCGGCGAGATAGAAGCGGGTGGACAGCGGCATGACGGCCCCGTCACTCGAGCGGTGGGCGGTCTGGAAGTCCCGCAGGATCCGGCCGGGCTGGTCGATCCGGACCCCGAACCGAAGCCCGAGCAGGTCCACGATAGAATCGGTCCGGGGCCGCCCCTGGGCGGCCGCGATCAACCCGAGAACGCCACTCTTGGTGGGCTCGGAACGCGTCTCGCGCCGGGTGAACCGGCTCGAGTCTCCCCAGGCTTGCAGCGGGCCGGCGAGACGCAGCAGCAGCGTGCTCATCGGGCTTCGCCGGTGCCGGCTCCCCGGACCGCCGACCCGACGGCGCCGACGAGGTCCTTCAGGGGCATTGGGGCAGCGACCTCGTCGAGTGCCTCGGCACGGCTGCTCCCGCGGGCGGTGAGTACGGCACGTGGGTCGAAGCCCATCCCCGAAACCTCGCGCAACTCCTCGACGAGGCGGCCGACCGACGCACGTGTGTATCCGCCGGCGCCCTCGATCGCCTCCTCGAAGGCGCCCACGAGGTTGACCGGGCGGTCGTCCCGGATGCACACGAGCACCGCGTCGGGCAGGGTGCGGTTGGCGAAGGTGTTCTGCTTACCGGTGGGCATACTTGTCACGAACCCTGAGACGAAGGCCTCCACCGCCTCTGCCGTCGCCTCGATGTCACCGTCGAGATTCTTCTGCAGCCCAGGGACGTCCAGGGTGGCGAACCGGTAGAGGGTCGAGGAGTTGAACTCGATCACCCCGATCATGCCGGCGCCGGTTTCCTCCTCCACGTTCGCGTCGTCGACGGCGGTGTAATAGTCCTGTTCCGGGGTGACGGCGTGCGTGCTGATCGCGTGCGCCACCTGCACCGCCGCGTCGACGTTGAGGTCCGCGGCGTCCGCCACCATTCGCCCGAAGAGGGCCACCTCAAGGCCGTGCTCGGCGTCGGCTGCCGACTTCGCCTGAGCCTTGGTCGGCTTCCCATCGACCGAAAGCGCCAGGTCGGCGAGCCGGTCCAGTTGGCGGTTGCTCCAGAAGACGAGATACTGCGTCTTTCCGTATGCCGCGGCCGGAGCCTCACCGGCGTCGATCGCCTTCTGCTGGGTCCGGGTCAGCTTGACCTCGTCGACCTTCATGCCGAGGGCCTCGATGACCGATTTGGCCCGCGACTGGGCCTCGGCCGGATCGAGATCAGGTCGGAGGTTTTTCATGCGATCCGCGAGCTTCTCCAGGGCCTGCTTGGTGCGGATCCCGAGGTTCGACTGATCGATGGAGTCGGCGAAGGATCCGCGCACGGCCTTCTTCCAGGCCTGGCTGCTGACGCGCGAGCGCAGGACGCCCCCGTAGTAGGCCGTCTTGGGGCTGCCGGTGTCGTCCCGGTTGATATTGCTCGGGGGGACGGACTGGATGACGTGGATGTCAACGAACATGAGCGGTCTCGCTTTCGGCGTCGGTCAGGAGCGGAGGGATGGTGTCTGGTGTGTCGTTGGAGGGGTTCTTCGTCGAAGTGCGGTGGAATCCTCGGCCCCAGCGCAATCGGACGATGGGGATGCCGCCGGGCTGCTGCCAGCGATAGAGATCGGCGGCCAGGGAGCCGTAGTCGAGCGGGATCGACTCGGCGCGCAGGATTTGCACGATGCCCCGCAGGTGGGTCATCAGCTGGTCATAGGTCTGTGCCCGGCCCAGAGAGTGGAAGCGGGCCATCACGGGGCCGCCCATGAGGTCGTCGGCGTCCCGGGACTCGGCGAGCTGGCGGATGGCCAGACCCAGGGGGCGCTCCCGGACGTGGACCGCCTGACGCGCTGACTGAGCGTGGGTGGCGAACAGGACGAGCGAGGCCTGAGCGGCCCGCTCCGCCGGACTCGGCTGGTCGGTGCGGCCCAGGAGGTCGGCCGGCAGCAGGTCCATGGTCAACGCCCAGGAGTCGGTATCGTCGCCGAGGTTGCCCGGATCGAGCCGCCGTAGTCGCGCCAGGGTGGCTCGGGTGGCACTGTCGGTGCGCGCCGACTCGGCGTCCATACCGCGCTGCAGCGTCGTCACCCGGATGCCGACAAGTCGGGCCAGCTTCCGCTCGGTATTGCGCCGGGAGGTCGTCGCTGTGGTCATCGCGTCGAACCCCTTGTTCCTGAGGGCGTGGGTATCGCGCTCATCTGCCTCTCCTGGTCGTGTGGAACTGGTTGCGGTGGAATGAGTTTCGACAGGGCGGCGCGGAACCACAGGTCTGCCAGCGCCGCATCGAGATGTCGCTCCTTGACCTTGCGGCCAAGGACGGCGTCGGCCCCGGCCTCACGGACGAGGCGGTCGGCCTCGGTCGCGATCACGGCCCGGCACACTGCTGACCAATCGGCCGACGCGGGCTCTGGATCCCCGTCGCCGAGCCGACCGAGCCACAATCGGAAGGCCCCGTCGAGCTGATGAAAGCCGAACTCCCGCGCCCTGTCCCGCGCCCCGGCTGGGTCGCGGCCGGCGGCACTGGCGAGGTTGCCGGCCAGATTGGCCAACAGGGTGACCGCAGCGACGGCCAGGTCCGCGGCGCGGAGCGCGGCGCTCGTCACCGGAGGATCAGTCAGGACCTTCGCCCGCAGCCGGAGGGCGTCGTCGTAGGTCGCCTCGATCATCGAGTCCTGGGTGCCGTAGGACATCCCGACCGCGTGGAGACGCACCGGCGTGTCGGGGGCGAGGCCACCGGCATCCCGCCGCTCGGCGAGCCAGGAGACCACGGCGGGAGCCAACTCCGCGACGGCCTCGCCGCTAACCGCGCCTCCGGTGGCACGCTCGATGAGGATGCCGTCGAGCCCGCGCCACAGGGCTCGGGCCGGGTCGTGCGATCGGGGCATGTAGGCGGTGTCGCCGGTGAGCTTCTCCTGGTTGGCGCTGCGTCTCCAGGCGGAATGGTGCTCGACCTTGTGCAGGTTGCGAGCGTGCACCGGGTCACCATTGGTGATGAGAACGTCCGTCACTTCGGTGCCGTTGTGGTGCAACAGTATTCGTCGCATGGACCACGTGGTCAGGTCGTTGGGTCCGGTGGGAAACGCATGCTTCGCGTCAACCCCCGGGCCGAGTGGCGATCGCTCCCACGCGGGTAGGTCGGATCGGCTGTCGAACTCACGGCGGGGGAGAACGAGGTTGAGCAGTAGCGTCTCGCGCAGATCGCCGCCCTCCACGAAGACCAGTCCGCATCGGCCGGCGAAGCCGGTCCCGATGGGATATCCCTTGCCGCCCTTGACGCGGGGGTCGCCGATGGCTCCGGTCTTGATCCCGGAGACGTCGAACTGCTGGCAGTGGACGAGCCAACGTGCAGCCTCGGCATACGACAGGCTTGTGATCTGTCGGCCGGCCCGGGTCGTGAAGTACTGCTCTCCCGCAGGCACTTCGGCGATGAGTTTGACCAGACCGGAGGTCTTGCTCGCGCTCAGGCCGGCCACCTGGAGGAATGGCGTCGTCGGCGACAGCAGGTCGAATCGCTCGCCCTGGGCGTCCAGGTAGGCGTCGATCTCGGCGAGGGGGAGTTCCCGCGCCTCCCACAAGCGGGTCCACTCCGGCGGGCCGTGGCGATGCTCCGGGATCGCTCGGTTGACGATGACGAGCAGCAGCCGGAGTATTGCCGCGTCTTGGGTGGGGATCTCGCCGGCGAGTCCGCGGATCTCGCCGGCCCGTTGGAACATCTCCCGCAGCGACAGCTCGTGCACCTGATCGCCGATGCGGACGGCGATCCACGGTTCGTCGCGCAGGTCGTATGCCGTGCGGCTCATCCTGACTCCCTATCTCTCGTCGTCATGAGCCCGAGGTCGGGTTCATAGCGCAACTGCCAGCCCGCGATGGTCGCGGTGAAGCTCTCGTCGAGGCAGAGCACGAGTTGGCGGGCCAGCCAGCGGGATTGCTGCCATCCTGTGAAGTCGGCGCATTGGTCTTCCAGCGCGCGGATGGTGCGGTCGATCTGGCCTTGCCGGGTCATGGCCGCGGGCAGGCGCACGGTGGCGGCGCTCGCCGCGAGCGCGAGCTGCTCAGGAGGCGGATCGAGGGTGACGACGCCGAGGTCGGCATCGGCATACGGGCCCGAGAAGGGCAGCAGGCGAACGAAACCGGACTGGCGATACACGACGATGACCTCGATCCCATCTTCACTGTCACGCACGCGTGCCGATCCCGTCGTCTCCTCGTCGGTGCCGGAGTCGTCGGTCCGTCCGGTCAACCATCCGAGCAGGTTCTCGTCGTGGGGTCCGGCGATTCGGAAGACCTCGGCGCGTCCGATCTGGTCGTCGGTCACCCGCGACTGCTCGGCCTCCGCACGTGCCCATGCCTCGCGCCAGGCGGGGGGCGAGACCAGGGTGGGGTCGTAGGCGTGCGTGACGAGGAGAGGAATGTCCGAGGGGATTCTGACTGGGACTCCCGCCACGTGCGGCGCGAGGACTGCGGCGGCACGCAGAAGCCGACTCTCGCCATAGACGGCTCGGCTTCCGGGCTGGAGTTCCGGGGTCCGCGAGTCTAGGTCGGGCAGACCCAGCAGGTGGAGACGGGGCGAGCGGCCGGTGGCAGGACGGTCCGCCTCCCCGGCGCCGCGCTCGTGCCGGTGCAACCGGCCGGCCCGCTGGAGGAGTAGATCGATCGGTGCGAGGTCGCTGATCATGAGGTCGGCGTCGATGTCGAGGGATTGTTCGAGCACCTGGGTGCCGACGACGACGAAGCCCCGGGGCCGGGTGACGCCCGGGCCGGGCGGCCCCAGCCGGGCGCGGAGGGTTCGCTCCCGCTCGGCACGAGCATCCGCGAGGAAACGACTGTGCAACAAGGTGACTCGATCCCCGAGAACCTCTCGCAACCGCATGAAGGTGTCCTGCGCCGACCCGACCGTGTTGCGGATGACCGTGACCACGGCCCCGTCCTCGACCAACGGGACCAGGGTGGCGACCAGGTCCAACTCGGCCAGGGCGTCCACGGACAGCACGCGATTCAGGCCGTTCCAGGGGACGGCATAGGTCTGGGTCGTTGCGCCCTGGACGGTGATCTGTGGGTAGCCGACCGATGCTGGTGGGTCGATCCGCTGGCCCAGGCCCGCGGCATACGCCTGCGCGAGGTAGGCGCGCTGGTCGGGTGGCAGGGTCGCCGAGAGCAGGATCACCGGAGTCCGGTAGGCCGCGAGCCATTGCAGGATGCCGCCGAGGTAGCGCCGCATGTAGTCGTCTGCCGCGTGGCATTCGTCGATCACCACGACCTTGCCGGCCAGGGCGAGGTGTCGCAGGGCGAGATGACGGGTCTTGAGCGCGCCGAAGAGGGCTTGGTCGATCGTCGCCGCGACCATGCTCGACAGGACGCCTTTGCGGCGGCCGGTTAGCCAGCCGGAGACGATGGCCGCGTCGCCCGGGTCGTCGAGGTCGCTCAACTCGGTCTCGCCGGCGTTGACGGCGTGGATCCGCTCGCCAGTGACCAACCCACGGTATTGCTCGTTCAACTGGGCCTTGCCGTGGGCGAGGAAGACAGTGCTGTCGGTGGCGTCGTCCAGGTGGCGGATCCAGGGCAGAAGCCGGTCGAACATCGCGTCCGACGTGGCCATGGTCGGCAGGGCGATGAAGACCCCGCCCTGGCCGAACCTCGACGCCAGGACTTCGGCGGCCATCAGTGCGGCCTCGGTCTTGCCCGAGCCCATCGGCGCCTCGAGGATAAGCAGGCTCGGCTCGGTCAGCTGTGCGGCGATCCGGACGAAGTCGCGTTGCAGCTGGCGTGGTGCTCCGTTGACGGCGGGGAATCGTTCGGGGAGGAGCTGATCCACATCGTGCGTAGGCTGGCCGGGATGCCACGGTGACAGGAGGTCGCGGCCGAGGTGGGCGCGGGCGACGCGCTGAGTGGACGGGGAGCTGTCGGCATACGGGAATCGGTTGGAGTCGCTCGCGAGCCAGTCGGCGACGATGACGACTGCGGTGAGCAGGGCCTGGGTGGTGACGCCGACGGGCAGCGCGGCCCACGCGCTCAGCCTCGCCTCGGCTCCCGTATGGCGAGCCATCGCGTCGAGTATCTCCGCCTGGACCGCACGCCACGCCTCGACCCGGTCGCCGACCCACAGGGGATCGCGGGCAAGGTCCTGCAATTCCAGTCCGGTCGGGGGCACGCCATGGTGCATTCCGACGGGGATCGACAGTGCAGTCGCCGCGGCATGAGAGATGGAGTGCCGCTCCATCAGCCACCCGCGCAGGAGGTGCTGGCCGATCCGGCAGTGCGGAGGGAGCTTGGTGAACCCGCCGGGCCGGTACGGCGGGCAGACCAGTCCGTGGCCGGCCATCCGGTCCACGAGATCGGCGAAGCCCGGCGCCATCCGGGCCTTCACCGCGAAGCCGGGGCTCGCCTTGCCGAGGTCATGGACTCCGGCCAGGAAGGCCACCGCGATCCGGCCGTCGGCCTCGCCGTCGGGGAAGGCCTCGCCGATCTGCTGACGGATGTTGGCGGGCAGCCAGTGGTCCCAGAGTTGCTCGGCGGCCGCGCTCGCATCGAGGAGGTGTCGGGTCAGGCGCATCCAGGCCCCGTCCTGGGCGTTGGTCTTGGCCCAGACCGACAGTGCGGCATCGGAGAACTCGGGCTCGGTCTCGTCGGTCCCGATCCAGGGCGATCTCGATTGGCCGCGGGGCAGGACCGGCGCCGGCCGGGCCGGGGGCGATTCGCGGGTGTCGAAGTGCGGGCTCGCGAGCCGGCGGGAAGCGAGGTCGAGAAAGTCGACGATGTCGTCGGCGACGATCAGGAGGCGGCCCCGGTCGTGCTTGGCGCTGACGATGCCGGCCTTCTGGAGCTCGGCGAAGGCGCGCGCGGCTGACCGTGGGCCGACGCCGAAGAGCCGCTGCGCGGTGTCGACGCTCATGACCGGGGCCTCGACAAGCCCGTCGAGCAGCGTGGCCACCGCGGAGCCGGCCCGTGGCCGCGGCGTGGTCCCCTGGGCGACTCGATTCGTGTTGAGGGCGACCGACCACCGATGGCGGATCTCGGTGACCTCGCGGGCGAGGGCTCGTGCTTGATCGGTCGCGTCGATGACGGCGGGCAGGAAAACCGCGAGCCAGGCATTGAGAGCGTCGATGCCGTCGTCGCCCCGCGGGTCACCGGCGAAGCGATACGCCTCCAGGCCAGCGATGTAGGCGTTGGTTCGTGTCATGAGAACGAGAGACACCGGGATGAGGGCGTTGCGGGTGAGCCCGCGACGACGCAGGATCAAGTGGATCAGGGCTCGGCCGACCCGGCCGTTGCCGTCGCCGAAGGGGTGGATCGTCTCGAACTGTGCATGCGCGATCCCGGCCTGGATCAGCGGAGACAGCGTCGTGTCGCTGACGAAGTCGACGAGGTCGGCGACCAACCGCTCGACGTGTTCGGGTGGGGGCGGGACATAGACGGCTGACAGCGGGTCGTAGGACGAACCGCCGATCCAGTTCTGGGTGGTCCGCAGGCCGTGCAGCACCTGCCGATCGGGGAGGAGTCGCTGCTGGAGTCCGACGAGGTCGTCCACCGTGACCCTGGGCGCCTGGGCGAGGTCGCGCACGGCCTGGCGGATGACGGCCGCGTTGTTGGCGACGAGACGGGCCGACGCGGAGGTCCCGCGGACGTCCTCGGTCAGGGACAGTCCGGCGAGGGCGATCTGGCGAGCGCCGGGCGCTACTCCCTCGATCCATGAGCTGGCGGCCGCCTCGGAGCTGACGAGCAAAGGGCCGAGGGCGTCGATCCCGGGCGACGTGCCGGTCTCGGCGAGTCGGTGGGCGGCCCTCTCCGCGAGGGTGAGCAGGCGTCGGCTGTCGGTAGTGAGTGTGACGATTCGGTCATGCAGGGGGTCGGGCACGTAGGCGCGATAGGTGCCGCTGCGACGAGCCCGGCGCGGGCCATCGCCACCGGTCCAGGTCCGCTCCTCGAATCGAGCCACGTTGGCCTCCTATGTGGCGATGACGGGATCATGTTCGCACAGTTCACAGTTAACTGTCCTACGCCGACTCACCAATAAAAGTTGCAAAGCGCGATACCCAACCAGCAACGCGGAGCCGAGATCCCCGCATAGCGGGGCGAGAACTCAGTTGAGGGCCTCCGACACACCCGTAAAACGGCTCATCCCCGCATGCGGGGCGCGAGTCAGCCTACGGCAGGATCGCGAGTTGGCCACGTAGGTTGTAGGGAGGCGCTCCCGATGAGGGACGGGAGGCGAACCCGCGTGGCGACCACGCATCGACCCAACGGGTCAGGGGGTGGTCAGGCGGCATACGGACTCGGTCGCGCACGGGAACCGCGTAGATTGCTGCCACGTCATTGACTAGCGCGTGCGCTTCAGCGCGCCGCGACAGATTCGCACGGCATACGTCCGGCCGCAGGGGGCCCGGCAGAAAGAGAGAAGGCGCATGTCCGACCAGCCCGCGATCCAGGACGCCGTCCAGCCCGCGATCCAGGACGCCGTCCAGCCGCTCGCGCCACCGAATGCCACGTTGACGCTCGACGCGCCGCCGGCGATGCAGACCGTGCCGTCCACGGCAGCCCCGGCCATGGCCCCGGCCGTGCCGGCCGCCGCCGTCCCGATGCTGGATCAGAAGGTCGACGGTTTCCTGTCGGCCCTGATGACGGCCGAGACCAAATCCCCGGCCTATGAGGCCAAGGCCAGCGAGATGCGCACCATGGGTGACGATGACATCCGGCGCGCGGCCGAGTCGAGCAACCGCCTGCTGCAGAGCCCGGTCAAGGCCCTGCAGGAGGGTGGGCTCTCCCAGGGCAGCAAGGTCGGCAAGACCCTGCTGGAGCTGCGGCGCACCGTCGAGGAACTCGACCCGAGCCAGGCCCAGGGTGCCAAGAAGGTCCTGGGGATGATCCCCTTCGGCGACCGGATCACCGACTACTTCCGCAAGTATCAGAGCGCGCAGAGTCACCTCAACGGCATCCTGCACAGCCTGCGCAACGGCCAGGACGAGTTGCAGCGCGACAACGTCGCGTTGAATCTTGAGAAGCAGCAGCTCTGGGACTCGATGGGACGGCTCAACCAGTACGTCTATATCGCCGAGCGCCTCGACGCCAAGCTGGCCGCCCAGATCGCCACCCTTGACACGAGCGACCCGGCCAAGGCCAAGGCGCTGCGCGAGGACGTCCTGTTCTATGTCCGGCAGAAGCACCAGGACCTGCTGACCCAGCTGGCCGTGAGCATCCAGAACTACCTGGCGATCGACATCGTCATCAAGAACAACATCGAGCTGATCAAGGGTGTCGACCGGGCGACCACGACGACGATCAGCGCGCTGCGCACCGCCGTGATCGTGGCTCAGGCGCTCGGCAACCAGCAGCTCGTCCTGGACCAGATCACGGCGCTCAACACCACGACTTCCGGCCTGATCGAGCGCACCTCCGAGATGCTCAAGGACAACAGCATCCGGATCCAGGAGCAGGCGGCCAGCGCGACCATCGGCCTGCCGCAACTGCAGCGCGCCTTCCAGAACATCTACGCGACCATGGATGCCATCGACACCTTCAAGGTGCAGGCGCTCGACAATATGGCGGCCACCATCGGCACTCTCGAGGGCGAGGTCGCCAAGTCTCGCAGCTACCTCGACCGCGTCCAGCGCGCCGACACCCGCATCGCACAAGGCTCCCTGGACCTCGGCTCGCCGACCCAGAACTAGTCACGGGCGCGGCGGCGAAAGGTCTCGATGGGCATCGGGGAATGGTTCGGCTTCGGCAAGAAGAATGCCCCGGAGCCGATCATTGAGGTGCCCGCGGCGCCGACGAGCGACTCGCTGCTGGCCGCTCTCGACGCGGTCGAACAGCAGGCCCGCGACGGGGTCGTGCCACCGATGGTCATGGCGCGGCTGAAGCGCGTGACGAATATCGTGCGCCAGACCATTCCCCGGCTCGACAGCCTGGGTGCCAGCCAGAGCGCCTACAACGTGATGGCGACCGCGACTGACTACCTGCCGGGTGCCATCGGCGGCTATCTCAGGCTGCCGCGCGACTGGGCGGATTCGCGCCCGGTCGATCGCGGCAAGACCTCCTTGCTGATCCTCATCGATCAGCTCGACCTCCTCGGGGCCACGATGGACAAAGTCTTCGACGCCGTATGCCGCGCCGACGCCGAAGCGCTCGTCGTCCACGGCCGCTTCCTGCAGGAGAAATTCGGCGGCCCGGCCGGCGGCGGCCTCGCCATCGACCCGGCGACGGCGCTGCCGCCGATGCCCGCCCCCGCTGGAGCGACACCTCCTCCCGATGACCCGGATACCGGCGACTTGCCCATCGTGCACCGCGCCACCGACAACGCTCCGGCCAGCACAAATCCCGCCAACTCTCTCGAGCTGCCCGCGGCACCCACGCAGTCGGGCCGGTTGGCGCCACCGATCGGAAGAGATTCCTGATGACCACACCCGCCGAGACCCTCGCGGCCTCGCTGGATGCGCTCGTCGCTGCCGCCGAGGCAGCCGGCCGCCCCGGTGAGGAAGCCCGCGCCGAAGGCCTGAGCTTTGCCGCAGCCATCGCCGAATCCGCCCCCCGGGCAAGCCTCGACTGGGCCGCAGCGGCGGGGCTCGGCGCCGACGATGCGTCCGCCGCGAACGCCGCCTTCTTCGAGGCGGCCTCGGCCGGACGCAAGTGGCGCCAGGCGCCGACCGCGGTGCTGAGCGAACTGGCGGCGACGCGCGCGCCGGGAGCCACGGCATACGGGCAGGCGCTGGCGGATATCGCCGCGGCCGCCTGCCTGCTCGGCGAGCCAACGCCGCGGGTGGCGGGTAATGCCGCCCTCGCCGCAGCGTCCCAGGCGGCCGTCGTGCCGGTCGCCCCGGCCACGTCGCCCGGTGCCCCGACGACGCCCGGTGCCCCGACGACGCGAGGTGCGCCGGCGACGCCCGGTGCGCCGGCGACGCCCGGTGCGCCACCCGCACCGTCGGGTGCGCAGCCACCCGCTCCGGCAACCGGCGAATCCACGACGACTCCGCGTCCGACCGACGCGCCCGTGCTCGGCGTCGGCGACCCGAACCGCATACCGAATCTGACGGAGTTGATGCTGGACAACCAGCGGCGCGTCCAGGCGCAGTTGGAGGCCATCAACCAACTCCGGGGCGGTCCGGCCTTCCCCGACCCTGGCCAGCCACCCGTGGGGGGCCTTCCCGGCCAGCCACCTGCCGGCCCGGGCCAGCCGGCCGCGCCCAGCAACCCGGCCGACCCAGCGAACGTGGCCGCACCGGGGCCCGAGCCTGCCGGCCCGCCCCCGAAGAGCCTCGACGAGTTGATGGCCGATCTCGACGGCCTGACCGGCCTGGACGCCGTCAAGAAGGAGATCCACCAGCAGGTGGCGATCCTCAAGGTCGAGAAGCGGCGTGCCGAGGTGGGTCTGAAGACCGCGACCATCACCCGTCACCTGGTCTTCGTCGGCAATCCCGGCACCGGCAAGACGACGGTCGCGCGCATGGTCGCGGGCATCTACCGTGCGCTCGGGCTGCTCACCAAGGGCCATCTGGTCGAGGTCGACCGCTCCGAGCTCGTTGCCGGCTACCTCGGCCAGACGGCGATCAAGACGGCGGAGGTCGTCGCCAAGGCGCTCGGTGGTGTGCTCTTCATCGACGAGGCCTATGGCCTCTCGGGTGACCAATACGGTCAGGAGTCCATCAACACCCTGGTCAAGGAGATGGAGGACAACCGAAACGACCTGGTGGTGATCGTCGCCGGCTATCCGACACCGATGGTGGAGTTCATCGCGCAGAACCCCGGCCTGGCCTCGCGCTTCAAGACGATCATCGAGTTCGCCGACTACACCGACGACGAACTCGTCGGGATCATGACCTCGCTGGCCACAGCCACGGACTACGACATCACGCCCGAGTCCGAGGCCGTCGTCCGCGAGATTCTCGCCGGGACGCCGCGCGATTTCACCTTCGGCAACGGCCGGTATGTCCGCAACCTCCTGGAGGAGGCGATCGGTCGCCACGCGTGGCGACTGCGTGACTGCGAGGAGGTCACCACCGAGCAGTTGCGCTCGCTGCTTCCCGAGGACTTCCGCGACCCGGTGGAGGTGGTGGCCTTCGGTGACGACGCCGGCATACCTGCAGGTGAGGAGGTTGTCGGTGGTGCCGATGAGACTGTGACATCTGAAGGTGACGCCACGGGGGTGGTTGTCGCGGACGAGGCGAACGACGAGGGCGGCGCAGGGGCCGGCTCCGCGGACGTGACCGATGACAGGAGTGACGTATGACGATCATCGCCAATGCGCCCGACCAGGCGCCCGCTCCTAGCGCCTCCGCGGCAGCGGCCAAACGCCGCGCCGAGGCCCGCCGCCACTACCTGACCGGCACGCCCGGCCGGATGCGCGTCCTCGCCGCCCTCGCCAGCCTGCTGTGCGTGGCGTTCGCCGTGACCGGCTTCCTCGGGCTGCGGGCGGTCGATGCCGCGGTCGACCGCGCCAGCGCCAACACCGAGCAGGTCGTACGGGTGCAGTCGATCTATGGCGACCTGCTCAAGGCCGACGCGGCTGTCACCAATGGCTTCCTGGTCGGCGGTCTGGAGAGCGAGAAGAACCGCCTGACCTATGACAGCGCCATGGCTGATGTGGCGCGCAATATCGCCGAGGCGGCGAAGGCCCAGCCGGCCGATGGCACCGCGCTGGCCGCCCTGAACCAAGCGGTCCAGGGCTACTCCAACAACATCGACCGCGCCCGCACCAACAACCGGCAGGCATTCACGGTCGGCCAGCAATATCTCAAGATCGCCGGTGACGGGTTGCGGCAGACGGCCCTCCCGATCGCCGCAAACCTCGCCAGCGCCAACGAGGCGCGCGCCGATGACGAACTCAATTTCGCCGGCTCCGGCGGATTGGTTCTCGGTATGGGCGTGCTGACGCTCGGCGCCCTTGTCGGCATCGGCCTGTGGCTGGCCCGCAAGACGCACCGCTACGTCAACCTGCCCCTCGTCGGCGCCGGCGTGTTGGTGGCGGGTGGCCTGGCACTGGCCACCATGCACGTCGTCGATGTCTCGTCCACGTTGATCGCCGTCAAGGGCGGGAACTTCAAGGCCGCGGTCTCCTTGGCAGGTGCCCGGGCAGCTGCCTTCGACGCCAAAGCGAACGAGAGCCTGACGCTCATCGCCCGAGGCAATGGCGCCACCTACGAGGAGCGCTTCCTCGCCTCCGCTGACCAAGCGGACAAGCAACTCGACGACATGCTGGCGGCGGACACGACCCGCACCTCACTCAAGCCCCAGTTCAGCGACTATCGGACCCTGCACTCGAAGATCCGCGACGCCGACGAAGGCGGTGACTGGAATGCGGCGGTGGGCCTCGCGACGAGCACCGCGTCGGGCTCGGCCAATGCCGTTTTCACCACCTTCGATGAAGCCTCCGGCACGGTCCTCGATCAGTTGGTGGCCGGCGTCGTCAAGGACTTCAACGGGCTCGGCGGCCGCTATCTGCCCTGGGTTCTCGGCTTGGGTGGCATCCTCGCCGCCCTGCTCGCGGGCCGCTCGATGACCAACCGGATCGAGGAGTACCGATGAACCGGCCGCGCGCTCTCCTCATCGCGGCGTCGGCCGCGCTGGGCCTGACCGCGTGCACGGGCGGCAACTTCGCCGACACGCCGCTCCCGACCGCCTCGTCCAGTTCGGCGTCCTCGAGTTCGCCGAGCAGCACCAGTGCGCCGGCGACCTGCACCAACGCCACGCAGTCCTACGACCCGCTGGGCAGCACCCCCCCGGCGAGTCAGATCACGGACTCGGCGCTGCGCCAAATCGTCAGCCGTGGCTATTTGCGGGTGGGCGTGTCCGCGGACAGCTATCTGCTGGGGGCCTACAACCCGCTCGACGGTCAGATCGAGGGCTTCGACATCGACATCGCCAAGGCGGTCGCCAAGGCACTCTTCGGCTCAGAGTCGAAGTTGCGGCTGGTGGTCATCACCGCCGGCGAACGCATTTCGGCCCTGCAAAGCGGCGAGGTCGACATGGTCGCCCGCAATATGACCATGACCTGCGGCCGATGGACGGACATCGCCTTCTCCAGCGAGTACTACCACGCCGGTCAGAAGGTCCTGGTGACGCGCGACAACACCGCCCAGAGCATGGAGGACCTCAAGGGTCAGAAGGTGTGCGCGCCTACCGGCACCACCAGCCTGACCAAACTCCAGGAGGTCGCGGCCAAGGTCGGCGGCATCGATATCGTCACCGCGAGCAATCACACCGGCTGTCTGGTTCTCTTCCAACAGGGCTACGTGACCGCGATCACCGGCGACGACACCGTGCTCGCCGGCCTGGCGGCCCAGGACCCCTATGCAAAGGTGACCGCCGCCGCCGCCGTGACTGACGAGCCCTACGGTCTGGGCATCGCGAAGGAGAACGTCTACTTCGTCCGGTATGTCAACGCGGTCCTCGCCCAGTTGCGCAATGACGGTGGCTGGAAGGCGATCTACAACAAATGGTTCGCCGCGAGCCTGGGCAAGGCCCCCAACCCGCCAGTTCCGGTCTACGGCCGCTGATGTCTCTCGACCTGGGCCGGACCGCGTCCCCCGGGAGCACCCCGCGTGCTCCCGGGCGCCTCGGCGTGCCGGTGACCGCGGCCGAGGCGCTTCGGTATCTCACCGACCTCGGGCTGTGGATCGACGCGCGCCGAAGCCAACTGAGCGCTATCGACCAGGCCGCGCTCAACGCTCCCGACCAAGGTGATCGCGAGGCGCTCACGCATGACCTGACCGTCTCGATGGCGCTGTGGAAGGCGATCGCGGACCGGTACGAACTGCTCAAGGTCGCGTTCGACTCCGGCCGAGTAGGCCCGACGCAGGCCGAGCAGATCTCGACGCTCATCTGGGGCCGACTCGATGTCACGCCGGGCCAAGCGGGTGAGGCGGCGCGTTCTCGCGTGCCGTCGACGGCCGACGGCGCGCTCGCCGTCTCGCTGCCCGAAGCCTGTCGACTCTCGGATGCGATGACCTCCTCCCTGCGCGCCCGACTCGCGCTGGAGCCGACCGCCATGGATGTCGGGCTGCGGGTGAAGTCGATCCGCGAGGGCATCGAACGCATTCGTGACCAGATCGGCCTGATCCCGCCCGGCGCCTCGCGGGACAAGGCCAATCACGACCTGGTCGGCCTGGAACAGCGGCTCTTCGGCGTCACCGAGCGCGCCAAGCGGGGCGCGGATGTCGGCGGCTATCTCGGCCCGCTGGAAGTCGATGTCGCCGGACGGGAACGCGATCTGATCGTTGCCGCGGCGCGTCGCGTCTCGGGGGAGCGGGACGCTGCGACCGCGCGCGCCAAGGTCGCCGACCTCGCTGCCCGCGGTGACGCGATCCGTTCGCTGCAGGCGCAGTGCCTGCGGGACGTGACGCCCGCGCCCAAACTGGGCGTGCCCGACGTCCGGGCCCTCGGTGCCGTCCCCACCGATGCCGACGCCGTGGACGCCTTTCTCCGGCGACTCGAACTCGTCTCCCGCGCTCTCGATCAGGCCCACGAGACGTATGCCCGTGCCCTCGCCGAGCGTGAGGAGTTGCGCGGGCTGCTCGGCGCGCTCGATGCCCAGGCGGCGACGTCCCCGGCGATCACCGAGGACGAACGCGCCGACCTGGCACCGCTGCATACCCAACTGGTCGCCACCCTGGCGAGCACTCCGGTGCCCCTGGTGCGCGCGCGGGCGTTGATGGCGGCCTACCAGAGCTACCTGCAGGCTGTGACGACGAATGTGAGAGGCCCACGATGACGGATCCGAACGCCTGTCAGCAGCCGGGATGCACCGGCACCATCATCGACGGCTATTGCGATGTCTGCGGGATGCCCGGTGCGACCGGCACCGGCGACGTCTCGGCTGTCACTCCGGTGGTCGCGACCATCGCGACGCCGCCTCCGCCGCGTCCGCGCACCAGTGCCAAGCCGCCGGCGCCCCCTTCGCACCGGGAGGGGCTGGCGTGCAAGCAACCCGGCTGCTCCGGCACGATCGTGGACGGCTACTGCGATGTCTGCGGCACCCCGAGCGTGCCCTCCGAAGTGACGCCCGGGGCCATGGGTGGGGAGTCGCCGGCTGAGGGAACCGCATCAAAGGTCTCCTCGCGGCTGGATGCCACCGCGTTGGGGTCAGCCCGGGCGCACTCCGGTGGCACGATCTCCACGCGTCGTATCTCCGGCCACTCCACTCGGATGCGGACGGCCCGGATCGGCGCCGGTGTCACGTCGGTCCCGCCGGTTCCCGAGATCGACGCCTCGTCGGCTGTCCTGAAAAATCCCGTCGTCCCGGAGGACAAGCGTTTTTGTCCCAAGTGCGGCGAGCCGGTCGGCCGTGGCCGCGACGGGCAGCCAGGGCGGACGACTGGGTTCTGCGCCAACTGCCGGGCGCCCTTCGATTTCACGCCCAAGCTCAAGCCGGGCGACCTTGTCGCCGGGCAGTACGAAGTCGCCGGCTGCCTGGCGCACGGTGGCCTGGGCTGGATCTATCTGGCCCGCGACCGCAACGTCTCCAACCGCTGGGTGGTGCTCAAGGGCCTGCTCAACTCCGGCGACCCGGACGCGCTCGCGGCAGCGCTCGCCGAGCAACGCTTTCTCGCGCAGGTCAGCCACCCCAATATCGTCGAGATCTACAACTTCGTCAGCCATCACAATGCCGGCTACATCGTCATGGAATACATCGGCGGCACGTCCCTGAAATCCCTGCTCAAACAGCGGATGAAGGCGACGGGGAGTTACAACCCGATCCCGGTCGATCAGGCCCTGGCCTACATCATCGAGATCCTGCCGGCCTTTCAGTATCTCCACGATCTCGGGCTGGTCTACTGCGACTTCAAGCCGGACAACATCATCCAGATCGGCGACGAAGTGCGCTTGATCGACCTCGGCGGCGTGCGCCGGATCGACGATGAGGACTCGGCGATCTTCGGCACGGTCGGCTATCAGGCGCCCGAGGTCGCCGAGCAGGGGTGCACGGTGGCCTCGGACATCTACACCATCGGCCGGACGCTCGTCGTGCTGACAATGGAGTTCCGCGGCTACCAGACGACCTACGTCAAGTCCCTTCCGCAGCCGGAGCAAGTGCCGATCTTCGCGCAGTACGACTCCTTCTACCGGCTCCTGCTGAAGGCCTGCGCCCCCTCGCCCGACGACCGCTTCGTCTCCGCCGACGAGATGCGCAACCAGATGCTCGGCGTGCTGCGCGAGGTCGTCGCCCAGAACCGCAAGGGTGGGGCCGCCTCCTCGTCCGCGGCGTCGGTGCTCTTCGATCCGCCGCCCACCGGCGATGCCGTGATGACCTGGGAGGATCTGCCGGCCCTGAGGCCGGACGCGAGCGACCCGCAGATCGGCTGGCTCGCGACGATCGCCGCGCAGCCGCCCGGCCAACGGCTGCTCGCCCTCAACGCCCCGCCCGGCCGGAGCACCGAAGTGGCCCTCGCGCACGGACTGGCCGCCTTGGAGGCCGGCGACTTCGCCGTCCTGGACTCGGTCGTGCAGCGGATGCTCGCGGACGACCCGTGGGAGTGGCGGGCGGTGTGGCTCTCCGGTCTCGGTGCCCTCGCCCGCAACTATCCGGCCCAGGCACAGAGCGCCTTCAATGCCGTCTATGGGCAGGTGCCCGGTGAACTGGCGCCCAAACTCGGGCTCGCGCTCGCCTGTGAGTTGAGCGGGACCGACGAGATCGCCGAGTCGCTCTACACCATCTGCGCGCGCACTGATGCTGCCTACGTGCCGCACGCGGCCTTCGGCCTGGCCCGGCTTCGAGCCGCCCGGAACGACCTGGACGGCGTCCAGTCCGCCCTTGCGCTCGTCTCGCCGACGTCGAGCGCCTATCCCCTAGCGCGGCAGCACTGGGCCGAGGCCCTAGCCGGAGCACCCCGTGACCTGGCCGATCTGGACCTGGCCCTGAGCACGGCCGCCACCGCTGGATTCAGCCGGCGCCGGCGCGCCGAGATCGCCGTGGACGTCTATCGCGATGGCTTGGCGAGGGTCAAGAAGGACGGGCCCACCGCCGGCGCGCAGGTCGGTGGCCGGCCGGCGACCGCGGACGGGCTCAAGGCCGGCCTGGAGAACTCCCTACGCGACCTGGCAGCGACCACCGAAAACCCGATCGAGCGGCTGCGGCTGGTCGATGAGGCCAACGCCGTCCGACCGTGGAGCCTGGTATGACCGACGTGCTGTGCCCATCGTGCTCGGCGGCCAATCCCGCCGGCTCGCAGTTCTGCGAGGCGTGCGGCGCCGACCTCTTCCCGGGCGGCTCGGGTGGCGCGGCAACCGCCGGTGGCCCGAGAGATTCCTCGGCCGCCGGGGTGGCAGGCCGGCTGACGCCCCCGAGTTGGCAGTCGGGGGGACTCCCCGCGCAGCACGCAACTGGCGACGGCACCGGCCCGGGACCGAGCGGGCCGGCCCCGGTCAGCGCCGGGAATGTCGACCCGGCGGCTCTGCCCAGCCCGCAGCGAGCAGCCACCCCGGCGCCGCCCATTGCGGGTGAGGAGTCACCGCTAGACATCGGCTGGACCGGCGTCGTGCCCGGTGGCACAAACCCGTATGACGCAGCCCCCGTCTCGGTTCCCTGTGTCGCGTGCGGGGTCGGGGTCTACGCCGACGGCTACTGCGACAATTGCGGCAGCAAGGAGCCCAACCCGCGCGACCACCTCGAGGAATCCCCGGCCCCGTGGGTTGCCGGGGTCAGCGATATTGGTCGCCGGCACTCGCGCAACGAGGACGCGCTCGCGCTCACCGCCGAGGCCGAGCATGGGAGTCGAGCGTTGCTCGTCGTCTGTGACGGGGTTTCCAACACCACCGACTCCGACAAGGCCTCGTTGGCGGCCGTGAGGGCGGCCCGAACCGTGCTCGACCAACCCCTGGCCGTGGGTGCGGGCACCCCGGAGGCCACCGCGGCTGCGGCGGTCAAGAGGCTCGGCGATGCCGTGGCGGCTGCCTCGAAGGCCGTTGTCGCCGTGGCCGGGCCTGAAGACCCCGCACCGCCGTCGTGCACCTTCACCGGCGCGATCGTGGTGGGGGACACGGCATACGTCGGGAATGTCGGTGACAGCCGCATCTATTGGCTGCCCGACGCCGGACCGGGCGCGCGGCAATTGAGCCGCGACGACTCGGTCGCCGCCGATCGGATCGCGTCGGGCGTCGAGCGCAAGGAGGCCGAGACGGGGCCCATGGCGCACTCGATCACCCGCTGGCTCGGCTCCGATCAGCCCGACGATGTGACGCCGCATACGCAGGTGGTGACGCTTGCCGAGCCAGGCTGGCTGCTTTTGTGCAGCGACGGATTGTGGAACTACTGCTCGGAGGCGGCCGACCTGCGCGCGCTCGTGACCAATACGCTCGCAGCCGGAACGGCACCTGAGCCCCTGGCACTGGCGCGCAGCCTGGTCGACTTCGCCAACAATGCCGGCGGGGTCGACAACATCACGGTGGCGTTGGCGCGGGTCGGTCCGCCGCCGGAGCCCATCGTCGTCGCCGCCCAGGCGAGTGAGGCGGCGCTCCCCGCGACGGATCCCACCCCGTCGAGCGCCGAGGTGGCGCCGGCGGATCCGAGAAAACCGGCCGGGCCGGACACGCCTGCCACGCCGGATTTGGCAGGATCGACGCAACAAGAGGGAGGATCCCGTGGCGACATTCACGGCTGAGGCATTCCAAAACGAGTACCTACCCGACGGCGCGACCGATGTGCACGCCATCGTGCGCATCGACGCGTCCGGCGCGAGCCAAGCGATCGCGAGCCCGAGCGGGGGGGCCGGCGCCGCCGAGGTGATCATGGTCGACACTTCCGGCTCGATGGGCGAGCGCGGCATCCAGCAGGGGTCGCTGGCCGCGACCGCCGCTCTGCAGGAGATCGTCGACGGCACCCACTTCGCGGTCATCGCGGGCAATCACCTCGCCTGGCAGGTCTACCCGCCGGCGCCGGTCCCGGGCCTGGCCATCATGGACGCGCGCACTCGCTCCGAAGCGATGAATGCCGTTCGCGGTTTCCGCGCCGATGGGGGCACCGCCATGGGGCAGTGGCTGCTGGCGGCCCGTCAGGTCTTCGCCCAGGTGCCGGACAGCTTCCGCAAGCACGCCATCCTGCTCACCGACGGCGCCAACGAGCACGAGACGCCGGACCAACTGACCTGGGCGATCCAGTCCTGCGCCGGCAACTTCCAGGCGGACTGCCGCGGGCTGGGGGATCGCTGGCAGGTCGACGAGGTCCGCCGGATCGCGTCGGCGCTGCTCGGCACGGTGGATCTGATCCCACGGCCAGAGGAGATGGCCGAGGAGTTCCGCGCGCTGATGCGCACCTCGATGTCCCGCGGCGTCGCCAACGCCGAGATCCGGGTCTGGGCGCCTCAGGGAGCCCAGGTGCTCTTCGTCAAGCAGGTCTCGCCGACTCTGGAGGACCTGACCAACCGCCGTCGCGAGGTCAATCCGCTCACCGGTGGCTACCCGACCGGGGCCTGGTCGGACGAGAGCCGCGACTACCACGTCGCCGTCCGCCTGCCGGCCAAGAGCGTCGGGCAAGAGCAACTCGCCGCCCGCGTGCAACTCGCCCTCGGCGACGACGTTCAGGCGCAGGCGCTCGTCAAGGCCAAGTGGTCCAACGACGATGCCCTCACGGCGCGGATCAATCCCCAGGTAGCGCAGTACACCGGCCAAGCCGAACTGGCCGCCGCGATCCAAGACGGCTTGGCCGCCAAGGCGGCGGGCCGCGACGACGAGGCAACCTCCAAGCTCGGCCGCGCCGTCCAACTCGCGACCCAAGCAGGCAACGACGAGATGACGACCCGGCTGAAGAAGGTCGTCGACATCGAGGATCCCGAGACTGGCACGGTGCGGTTGAAGAAGCAGGTGGAGAAGCTGGACGAGATGGCCCTCGACACGGCGTCGACCAAGACCACGCGGGTGCGCAAGTGAGCGCCGTCTGCCCGAACGGGCACACCAGCGACTCGACCGACTACTGCGACACCTGTGGAGCGCCCATTCCCGAGGGCGCCGTGACTCCGGGCGCGGCGGGCACTGCCGCGCCAGCGGCGTCGGTGGGCGCGGTGAACTCGCTCGACCTGCCGCCCGTCGGGGCGCCCGCGGCGCCGGCCGGACCGAAGGACTGCCCGAACTGCCAGACGGCTAATGCGCCCGAGAGCTTGTTCTGCGAGGCGTGCGGCTATGACTTCACCACGGGCGCCCTGCCCGCGAGCGTCGTTGCCGCCGAAGCCGAGTCGGCCGCCGAGGGAACGCCCGACGGCTCCGGCGAACTCGGCGGACTCGCCGGCGCCGAAGAACTCGATGCGGCCGGGGCCTCGGTCTCCGCCGAGGGCGAGGCCGGCGAGGGCGAGCCTGGCCCCGGCGAGCCGGGCGACCTCGG
This sequence comes from Nostocoides vanveenii, assembly GCF_039531165.1. Lineage (NCBI taxonomy): Bacteria > Bacillati > Actinomycetota > Actinomycetes > Micrococcales > Intrasporangiaceae > Nostocoides > Nostocoides vanveenii. The sequence continues at coordinate 24,648 of NZ_BAAAPN010000029.1, forward strand.
CCAGCCCGCAGCCGACCCCGGCTCGGCAGCTTCGCAGGCGGCCGGAGATCCGGCCGGCGACCTCGGCGGTGCCGACGGCGGCATCGCAACCGGTGTCGGCGGTGTGCCACCGCGGATCGCTTTCCAGTGGGTCGCCGAGGTGTGGATCGACCCCGATTGGTATGCCGATCAGCAGGCCACCGAGCCGCTCCCGTCCGCCGGTCTCCCGGCTGTCGTGCCGCTGCGGGTCGCGAGTGCGCTCATCGGGCGCAAGTCCTCCAGCCGCAATATCGCGCCCGACATCGACTGCTCCTCCGACCCCGGTGTTTCGCGCCGGCACGCTCAGCTGACGACGGACGGCACGCGCTGGTTCGTCGAGGATCTGCAGAGCTCCAATGGCACATTTGTCGGGCCGGCGTCGGGACCGCTGCCCGACGACCCGATCGCGGTGGGTCCCAAGACCGAGGTCGGCGACAACCGGATCTATCTCGGCGCGTGGACCCGGGTCGTCGTTCGCCGCGCGACCGATGAGGAGATTGCGATCGGGTGAGTGAACTGACCTTTCTCGTCATCGAACACGAGGACGAGTGCCCACCCGAGTGGTTTGGGCAGTGGTGGGACGCGCGCGGGGTGAGCCTGCGCCGGGTGCAGGCGCACGCCTATAGGCCCGTGCCCGATCAGCCAGTCGCCATACCGACCGAGTTGGGCGACGCGGACGCCCTCGTCGTCCTCGGCGGGGAGGCCGGAGCCAATGACGACGCCGACTATCCGTGGCTGCCCGCAACCCGCGCGTTGATCGCGACCACGGTTGCCGCGGGGCGGCCCTTCCTCGGGATCTGCCTCGGCCATCAACTCGCGGCGGCCGCGCTGGGTGGCCGGGCCGGTCCCAACCCGGGCGGGCAGGCGACCGGCCTGACCCCCGTCACTCTGACCGATGCCGGGCGTTCCGATCCTTTGCTCCACGCCTTCGACGGTGCGCGCTCGGTTCAGTGGAACAACGACATCGCGCTTGAGCTGCCTGCCGACGCCGTTGTGCTCGCGACCGCCCCGGATGGCAGTCCGCAAGCGGTGCGCTTCGCACCCGCGGCGTACGGCGTCCAGTTCCATCCCGAGATCTCGCCGGAGCAGTTCGACAGCTGGACGGTGCAAAAGCCTTCCGCCGCACTGGCACTCGGCCATGGCATCCACATGGAGGCTTCGCGGGCCGTGCATGCCGCGCGCGGCGAGCTGCGAGAGACCTGGCAACCGCTCGCCGACGGTTTTGTCGACCTCGTCCGCACCCACCGTCCCCAACCGCAGGTCGACTCGTCCTAGGCCGTGTTATGAACCACGGACGGACGGGGTCCCCGCGACGTAGTGGAGATGGGTCCCACGCTCTGCGTGGGCCGAAGGAGCGAGGGCCCCACGCTCGGCGTGGGCAAACGTCTCGGGGTGGCCTCGTGACGTGGCGGGTCGGGCAGCGACCAGGCCGGCGGGGACACCCACCGCTCGCGGTTGCAGCGGCCGCGCTCGCCTTCCTGATCTTGGGCGCCGGGAGCCGGCTCGCCGCCGAGCTGCAACCGCTGGGATTTGACCCGACCCGCGACTCGGCCACTCTGCTGCTCGCCAGCGGCACGCCGCATCGCTGGGTCGCCGCGGCCACCGCGGCCGTCACGGGCCTGCTCGTGCTGGTGGTCGCCTGGAGCCTGCCGCGCCTGCCCCGAGCTGCGGCCCTGGTGCTCACGCTGGCGGGTGCCGCCTTCACCGTCCTTGCCCTCGCCCCGCGCGGCTCCGACGTCGGCTGGAGCTGGCCCTCGGGGCTGGTCGCCGCCGTCGGCGCGCTGAGCCTCGCCCTGTGGCCGGCATTTACCGAAGAACCTGCGCCAGCGCGCCGGCCCGACGAACCTGCGCCAGCGGGCCGGCCCGTCAGACCTGCGCCAGCGCGCCGGCCCGACGAACCTGCGCCGGCGCCCGCCGGCGTGCGCACCGGGCTCGCGGTCAGCGGCCTGCTGGTCGCCCTGCTCACCGGTGCCGTGCTGGTCGGGCGGGAGGTGCAGGCATACGGGCTCCTCGAACGGGTTGCCGTGCTCGCCGCGCTCGGCTGGCTGAACGTCGCCGCCGTCCGCGCCTGGTGGATGGCCGGCCACCGGCTCGGATCGCGGCAGATGCGTCAACTGCTCGGTCTGGGCGTGACCACCATGGCCTGCGTTTGCGCCGGCATCGTGACCACAATCCTGGCTCCGGTGCCGGCGAGCACGGCGAACTTCTCGGCCCGGGTGAGTCTCTCGCCCGATCCCCGCGACGTCTCCCGCGTGGTGATCGAGACCGTTCTCGGCGACGTGGACCTGAGCTTTCGCGGCCTCGCGCCGGGCGTGCGCGTCCAGCCGCAGGTCCGCGCCGAGATCACCGAGGCGATCGGCGCGGCGGGCGCCTCCATCCGGAGTCTCCAGCCCACGCCGGCCGAGCAGGACGCCGCGATCGCCGCCGCGCTCACTGGTCTGGCGCTGCGTTTCGCCGCCGGTGGCCTGGTCGCGGCGACGGCTGCCGTCGTCGCACGGAGCGCCTGGCGTCACCGGCGCCCCGGCTGGCGCACCCTTGCCATCGCCACCGGGAGTTGGCTCGGCGCGCAGGCCATCGTCGCCCTGGCCGCCTTCGGGACATTTGCCGGCGCCACACCCGAGCAGATCAACGCCACCGGGCTGCTCGGCACGGTCCGGAATCGGGCCGGAATTCTGGACGACCTGCAGGCCCGGTCGGCCGAGGTGGCGCCCTACCTGCAGAATGTCATCGCGCTCAGCGCCGCGCTCCAGGAGCGCTATCAGCCGGCCGAGATCGCCGACGGCCAGGTGCTCCGCATCCTGCTGGTCTCCGACATCCACGCCGGCAACCAGTACCCCCTGATGGCGTCGATCATCCGCAGCGAGGACGTCGACCTGGTCATCGACGCCGGTGACCTGGTCAACTTCGGCACGCCCGGGGAGGGCACGATCGCCGATCTCTACACGGGCATCGAGTCGCTCGGCGTCCCCTATCTGTTCGTCCGCGGCAACCACGACGCCATCTCGCCGACCGACACCGCCGTCCTCAACCGCCTCGCCGAGATCCCGAATGTCATTCTCCTGCAGCCGACTGACAGCCTCTATCAGGAGGTCGACGTCGCGGGGATCACGATCGCGGGCTTCAACGATGTGCGCTACTGGGGCGACGGCGGCAAGGGGTCGGCCGAGAAGTCCCAGGCCCCCAAGCAGCGCTGGCTGGCCAGCTTCGCGCAACGCCCGGCGGTCGATGTGGTCGTCTCGCACGAGCCCTGGGCGGTCCAGGGCATCCCGCGCGCCGGAGTGCTGATCAACGGCCACATGCACACCGCCTACCGCGAGGGCAATCGCCTCCAGGCCGGCACCTTCACCGGCGGTGGGCCGCTCACGCACTTCGTGCCGGGCCAAGGCGGGGAGGAACTCGTGGGCCAGCCCTCGGCCTTCGACCTGCTCGATTTCGGCGCCACCTGCCGGCTGACGGCGGTGCGCCGCTACCAGTTCACCAATATCGTCGAGGGCCGTCCCGCCTATGACAACGTCTCGCTCGTCAACGGCGCCGTGGTCGACACCCGCCCGGTCGATCCGCTGCGCACCTGCGCGCACAGCGAGCCGCTGCGCGTGGTCAGCGTCGCCCCGGCCACGCCACTGCGCTCGCCGTAGCCTTCGTTCCATGACCGAGTTCCGGCCGGCGACGGCCATCATCACCGGCGGCGCATCCGGCATCGGCCGGCCCTCGCCGCCGCCCTCGTCGCCCGCGGGACGTATGCCGTGCTCGCCGACCTCGACGGCGAAGCGGCCGAGCGCGCCGCGCGTGAGCTCACCGCCACCGGCCCCGGACAGGCGGTCGCCGCACAACTCGATGTGGCCGACCGTGCCGCCGTCCTCGCCCTCGTCGAGCAGTTGGCGAGCGAGCGGGGCCGGCTCGAGATGATGGTCAACAACGCCGGCGTGCTCTTCGCGGGCCCGTTCGAGGAAACCACCGAGCGCCACTGGGCGAAGGCGATCGATGTGCACCTGCGCGGCGTCATCCACGGCGCGCACGCGGCATACGGGGTGATGCTGCGGCAGCGCGTGGGCAAGGCGAGCGCCGGCGTCATCCTCAACACCGGTTCGCTGGCGGGCCTGATCCCGGCGCCGAGGATGACGCCCTATGCGACGACGAAGTGGGCGGTCGTCGGGTTCTCGCAGGCGCTGCGCGCGGAGGCACGCCGCCACGGCATCCAGGTCAATGTCGTCTGCCCGCCTATGTCGACACAAAGCTCATCGACGAGCCCTTCGAGCCCTCCCGCTCGTATGCCGTGGGAAGCTTCCGCCGCAACACTCGCCTCTATCAGCCGCGCTTGACGACGCCAGCGAGGGTCGCCGAGGTGGCCTTGCGTGGCGTCGAGGACGACCGGCCGGTCATCACCGTCGGCGGCTTCGCCGCGCTGTCGTGGCGCACCCAACGCTTTGCCCCGGCCGTGATGCGCACCTCGACCCGCCTCCAGGCCGCCCGCGAGGCGCGTCAGGGCCGAACGGTGAGCGGGACATAATCGCCCTTGTGACCGGCGGCTACCTCGATCGGCGACCCGGCCGGTATGCCGCGGCGCGCCCGTCGTCGGGCAGGCACCGGCCGTGGCTCCTCCCGCTGGCGTGCGCCGTCCTGGCGCTGCTGATGTGGGTCGGCCCCTATACGCACGTCGGGCCGTGGGCCCGGCCGGGCCTGACCGACATCGGCGTCTACGAGCGGGTTGTCGAGGGGATCAAGGCGGGCCGGTTGCCTTATCGCGATCTCGATCTCGAATACCCGCCCGGCGCAGCGGTGCTCTTCTGGCTCGCATCCCTCGTCCCCGGGCACGACCTGACGCAGAGCTTCGGCCGGCTGATGGCCGTGACCTGGGCAATCGCGACCGGCGGGGCGACGACGGCCGCGGGTCTGCTCGGCTATGCCCAGCGGCGCCAGGCGCTGATCGGGCTGTCGATGGCAGCGCTGCCGTTGATGCTCGGCTCCCTCATCACGACCCGGTATGACGCGGTGGTCACCGCCGTCGTGTCCTGGCTCCTTGTCGCGGCCCTGGCCACGCGTTGGCGCTGGATGTGGGGCCTGTTGATCGTCGCGACCCTGCTCAAGATCGTCCCCGCGGCGCTCGCGCCGGCCCTGGTGATCTGGCAGGCGCACCGCACCGACTGGCGGCGGGCCACCCGTTCGCTCGCGCTCGCGATCGCCGCCGGCGTCGCGATCGTGGCGTCGGTGGTGCTCTGGGCGCCGGACGGACTGCGCTATGTGGTGCACTTCCATACGGCCCGGGGCGCGCAGATCGAGTCGACGGCCTCCAGCATCGTCCTCGCGCTGCATACGATCACCGGGCGCCCGGTCGTGATCGACTCAACCTTCGGCTCTCAAGGGCCGGTCGGCGCGGGTGTGACGGCCTTTGCGCAGATCACGATGGTGGCCTCGGTGCTGGCGATCGTCGTCCTCGTCGCGAGGTTCGTTCGCCGCCTGACCCGGCGCCCGGCTCCCGCCGACGCGCGCTTGGCCGTCACCGTGCTCGCGAGCACGATCGTGCTGCTCGTCGTGGGCTCGAAGGTGCTTTCGCCGCAGTATCTCCTCTGGATCGTGCCGGCGACGCTGCTCATCCCCGGCCGCCGTGGCCTGGCCGCGCTGGGCATGACCTGCGCGACGATGGTCGCGACCCAGTTGTACTTTCCGGGGTACTACTGGTCGCTCGTGGACGTTGAGACCTTGCCCATCTGGTTGCTGCTGCTGCGCAATCTGCTGCTCATCGCGCTCGTCGTGCTCTGCTGGCCGCGTCGGTCCGCCGCAGCCGGGCGGGCATGACAAAGGCGACCACTCGCGTGGTCGCCCTGGGTGTCGTTTGCGTCAGTGACGCGTGAGGCGGCGGCGCAGCGAGAGCGAGCGCTTGCGCGGCTCACGCACGTCGTGGTGCCAGTCCTGGCTCGCGGCCCGGAGTTCGTTCATCATGCGGGCGTAGTCCCGGTCGATTGCCTTGTCCATGCCTCTATTGTGCGCCTCCGAAATATTCAGGACAAGCGCGCTTTACTGCATGACCCATTAGCAGTGATTAAGATTGTCGTATGCTCGATCCCCAGCGCCTGCGCACCTTCCGTTCCGTCGTGGCCACCGGGTCGGTGCAGGCGGCTGCCGACCAACTCCGGCTGACGCCGTCGGCGGTCAGCCAGCAGGTGGCGGCCTTGCAGCGGGAGACCGGGCTGGTCCTGCTCGAGCGCGCCGGCCGTGGCGTGCGGCCAACCCCGGTGGGCATGCGGGTGGCGATCGCCTCCGGTGATGCGTTGCGCAGCCTGAATCGCTTGGGCGCGTTGGTGCGCGACCTGCGCGAGGGCAAGACCGGGCACCTGACGATCGGCCATTTCGCGTCGGCGGGGCTGGCCTTGATGCCGCGCATCGTGCGGACCCTGCGTGCGGAGTTCCCCGAAATGATGGTCGAACTCGTGCTCAACGACGTGCCCGGTGGTTCGCCGCTGACCCAGCCCGATATCGATGTCCGGATCGAAGTCCCTGACGAGGCGATTCCGTCCGGCTTCGGTCGGGTGCCCCTGATCGACGACCCCTTCGTCATGGTCGTGCCCCGCTCGCATCCGCTCGCCGACCGAGTCACCGCACGGCTCGCGGACTTCCGCGATGACGAATTCGTCGCCAATGACTTCACGGGCTCACCCGTCCATGAGGTGCAAGCCAAGGCTTTTGCCGCGGCGGGTTTCTCGCCGCGCTATATCGTCCAGGCCGCCGACCACATCAGCGCTCTCGCGTTCGTCGATGCCGGCATCGGGGTGACGATGCTGCCGGTCCTGGCGACCGTCGAGTTGCCCCCACATGTGCGCATCGTCGCGCTCACCGATCCGGTGCCTGTCCGCCATATCTATGCCCTAGTTCGTGATGCCATCTCGGCCGCGCCCGCGGCGCGCCGCGTGGTCGACTTGCTGCGCACGCATACGGTCTAATGTCCACATCGTGGAAACCACATAAACGGGCGCCCGTTTCGCTTCACATCGACGCATAGATGTGGTTTTGTTGTGTTCTGCAGCCCACAAGGTGTGGGTTTGGGGGACGAAGGAGTCCACAGGATGTATGCCGCGGAACGCCAGCAGCGGATCATGCGCGAGGCGCGCGAGGCCGGTCGAGTTGAGGTGGTCCTGCTCGCCGAGCAGCTGGGCGTGGCGACCGAGACGATCCGACGCGACCTGACCGCGCTCGAGCGCCGCGGCACGCTTCGGCGGGTGCACGGTGGCGCCATTCCCGTGGAGCGCCTGGAACTCGAGCCGACCCTCGCGACGCGGGCCGGAAGGCTGACCGAGGAGAAGCGGCGCATCGCCGCCCGGGCGTTGGAACTGCTGCCCCGCGAGGGCACCGTCCTCTTCGACGCCGGCTCGACAACGGCGGCCATCGTCGACCTGCTGCCACCCGATATCGATCTCACGGTGGTGACCAACTCCATCCCGATCGCGGTTGCGCTGGAGAATCACCCGGGCGTCAACCTCTACCTGCTCGGCGGCCGCGTCCGGGGGGTCACGGGAGCAGCCGTCGGTGAGTGGGCGACCAAGGCCCTTGCGGATCTGGTCGTCGATCTCGCGGTTCTGGGGGCCAATGGCTTCTCGGCGGCACGGGGCCTGACCACACCCGACCAATCCGAATGTCAGGTCAAACGCGCCATGGTCGCGGTCGCTCGGCGAGCGGTCCTGGTCAGCGACTCGAGCAAGGCCGGCGATGACCACATGCACCGGTTCGCCCACTTGTCGGACATCGACCTGGTGTTGACGGACGCCGGGCTGGGTGAGGACGTCGCCGCGGAGATCCGCGCCGCCGGACCCGAGGTCGTGCTTGCATGATCATCACCGTCACGCCCAATCCCAGCATCGACCGCACCATCGCCGTCGACGACCTGCGTGCCGGCCAGGTCCACCGAGCCACGTCAAGCCGGATCGACCCGGGCGGCAAGGGCATCAATGTCTCTCGTGCCCTGACCGCGCAGGACTCCCCGACCCTGGCCTTGGCACCGCTCGGCGGGCCGGAGGGTCACCTGCTCGGCGAGCTTCTCGCCACGGCCGGGGTCGCGCACCGTCCGATCGACGTCGGGGGTTCGGTGCGGATGAATGTCGCCGTGGTCGAACCAAACGGCACGACCACCAAGCTGAATGAACCCGGCCCGGTCCTGAGCGACGGCGAGGCGCAGGCACTGCTCGCCGCGACGGCGGACGCGGCGGTCGGCGCCACGTGGGTGCTCGGCAGCGGCAGCCTGCCGCCCGGAGCGCCCACCAATTGGTATGCCGATCTGGTCGCCGCCGCTCGTGACCGCGGCACCCGGGTCGCCATCGACAGTTCCGGAGCGCCGATGGCCGCAGCCTTGGCCGCCTGCCCGACGCTGATCAAACCCAATCTCGACGAGCTCGCCGAACTCGTCGGCCGCCCGCTGACCGTGCTCGGCGAGGTGGTGGACGCGGCATACGAGCTGGTCGAGGAGGGTATCGCCTTGGTGTATGTCAGCCTGGGCGCCGACGGCGCGATCGTGGTCGGCAATGACGTGCTCGCCTACGCCCGCGCCACGATCACCGCGCCGCTGTCCAGCGTCGGGGCCGGAGACTGCCTTCTTGCGGGCGTCCTCGACGCCCTCGCCCATGGCGCCGACCCGGTGGGCGCACTCCGTCAGGGGGTGCTGTGGGGGGCCGCGGCTGTCACCCTCCCGGGCAGCCGCGTGCCCACACCAGAGGACTTGATCGGCATTCCGGTGCAGGTCGATGCCCATCTCGATCGCTCCCTTGCCCTCGCCGGCTGACTTCGCCGCTGTCTGAAAGGAATGCGAATGCCCCTCATCAACGAAGGTCAGGTGGTCCTCGACCTGACCGGCGTCGATCGCCACGCGGCGACGCGCACGCTTGCGCAAACGCTGGTAACCAGCGGCCGATGCACCGACATCGACACCTTCCTGGCCGACGTGCGCAAGCGGGAGGAGACGATGGCGACGGGGCTGCCGGGCGGCATCGGCATCCCCCATGCGCGGAGCGCGGCGATCACGGAGCCGTCGCTCGTCTTCGGCCGGATCGCCGATGGCATCGACTGGGGCGCCAAGGACGGGCCGGCCCAGTTGATCTTCCTGATCGCCGCGCCCGAGGCTGGCGGGGATGCGCACATGCAGATGCTGCCGAAGCTGGCACGCGCGCTGATGAAGAAGGAGTTCAAGGCCGCGCTTCAGGCCGCCACCACCGAGGCCGAGATCGTCGAGATCGTGAACAACGCGGTCTCCCTGGACCCGGCTCCCGCGCCCGCTGCGGCCGTGGCGCCTGCGACCGGGCTCGCCCCGGCGCCAGGGGCATCGGTTATCGCCACCCCGGGCGTCCGACCGCAGGATGTTGCGGCCACGGCGCCGGTCCGGAGCCTGCACTTCGTCGGCGTCACCTCGTGCCCGACGGGGATTGCGCATACCTATATGGCGGCGGAAGGGCTCGAGCGGGCGGCGAAGGCGGCCGGTCATACGATCACCGTCGAGACCCAGGGATCGGCGGGCACCACGCCCATCCCGGCGGCCGAGATCGCCGCTGCGGACGCCGTGATCTTCGCGCACGACCTGCCGGTCAAGGACATCGGCCGGTTCGCCGGCAAGCCGACCGTCGACGTCGGCGTCAAGAAGGCCATCGCCGACGGGCCCGCGCTCGTCGCGGAAGCCGCGGACCTGGTCGCGAAATGGAAGACCGACCCGAGCCTCGCCGCGGCGGCTGCTGCGGGTGGCGTTGCCACGAGCGGCGGTGGCGGCGGCATGGTCACCAAGGTCGACGCGAGCGCGGGCGTCGGAACGCGGATCCGGCAGATGCTGATGACCGGCGTGTCCTACATGATTCCCTTCGTTGCCGCCGGCGGCATCATGATCGCCCTGGGCTTCATGCTCTCGAACTTCGCGCTTGGCAAGGAGGGCCCGGTCGAGATCGTCAAATACGGACTGACCGCCGAGGGCAACTACAACATCGTCCAGCACTTCAATCCGGTGAGCCTGACGAGCTGGGCGGCACTGCTTGTTGTCATCGGTGCGGCGGCCTTCGGCTCCTCGTCCCGATCCTGTCCGGCTTCATCGCGTATGCCATTGCCGACCGCCCCGGTCTCGTCCCCGGCATCGTCGGCGGGGCGATCGCGACCAGTATGGGTGCGGGCTTCCTCGGCGGCCTGGCCACCGGCTTCCTCGGCGGCTATCTCGCCTTGTGGGTCTCACGGTGGAAGGTGCACAAGAACGTCCGCGGCGTCATGCCGGTGGTCGTCATTCCCTTGGTCTCGACCTTCCTGACCGCCGGGCTGTTCATCACGATCCTCGGCCGCCCGATCACCTGGCTGATGTCGAATCTGACGTCCGCGCTGGAGGGCATGGGCGGCAGCAGCGCTATCCTGTTGGGCTTGATCCTCGGCGCCATGATGGGCTTCGACCTCGGCGGCCCGGTCAACAAGGTCGCCTACTCCTTCGGCGTGGCCGGCCTGACCGAAGGGTTGTCGAAGAATCTCGCGGCCGATGCGACCCAATACAAGATCATGGCTGCCGTCATGGCGGCCGGTATGGTAGCGCCCCTGGCCATGGCCCTCGCCACCACCATCCGTCCGCAGTTGTTCTCCGAGCCGGAGCGCGAGAACGGCAAGGCGGCCTGGTTGCTCGGGGCATCCTTCATCTCCGAAGGAGCGATCCCCTTCGCCGCGGCCGATCCCGTGCGCATCATGGTTTCCTCGGTCATCGGGTCGGCCCTGACCGGCGGCATCGTCATGGCGCTCGGCTCCACCTTGATGGCTCCCCACGGCGGTATCTGGGTGGGGTTGTTGATCGGCAAGCTCTGGGTCTTCCTGCTCGGCCTGATCATCGGCGTGCTGGTGATGACCGGCATCGTTGTCTTCCTCAAGCGGCGCGACCACAGTGCTGCAGCAGCCGCCGCGCAGACCGTGGAGGCCTGACCACTCCCACTCGGACTTCCGAACCCCGACCACCGACCGCCCCCAGCCCACAGAAAGAGAACACTCACATGGCACAGCGCACCGTCACCATCGCCTCCTCCGTCGGTCTGCACGCCCGCCCGGCCGCCCTCTTCGTCGAGGCCGCGTCCGAGACCGGGCTCGACATCGAGATCGGGCGTCCCGGCGAGGACGCCGTCGACGCGACCAGCATCCTGGGCGTGATGGCCCTGGGCGCCACCCACGGCGAAGAGGTCGTCCTCACTGCCGACGGGGAGGGCGCCGAGCAGGCCCTCGACTCGCTCGTCGCTTTGCTCTCCCGCGACCTCGACGCCGAGTAGTCGACGCGTGGGCACCGAGACCAAGGTGGGGATCGGCGTCAGCCCGGGCACGGCATACGGGCCGGTGGTGCAGGTTGCACCGGCGGTCCGGCCGCCGGTGAACGAGGCGCCGACGACCGATGCGGAGGCCGCGCTCGCCGAGGTCAGGGCGGCCTTCGCCGCCGTTGCCGGCGAGCTGCAGACGCGCGCTGCGACCGCTGACGACACGGCCCAGCAAATCCTCAAGGCGACGGCATTGATCGCCAAGGACAAGGGCCTGCTCAAGGCGGCCACCACGCACCTGGCGGCGGGTCGCGGCAAGGCGACGGCCATCGCGGCCGCGGTCGAGGAGTATGCCGCGCAGTTCGAGGCGCTCGGCGGCTACTTTGCCGAGCGGGTCACCGATCTGCGCGATGTCGGCGCGCGTGCTGTGGCCGCCGTGCTCGGCGTGCCGGCGCCCGGCGTGCCGCACCTTACCGAGCCGAGCATCATCGTCGCCGAGGACCTCGCGCCGGCGGAGACCGCGACCTTGAACCGGGCGCTCGTCGCCGGGATCATCACCCAGACCGGTGGACGGACCAGTCATACGGCCATCCTTGCCGCGCAGATGGGAATTCCAGCGGTCGTGCAGGTAGCCGGTGCGACCGCCATACCGTCCGGAATGCTGGTGGCAATCGACGGTGATTCAGGCGTGGTCACCATCGCGCCCGACCCGAAGCTCGTTGCGGCACAACAAGAGCGGCGTCGAGCGCGGGCCGAGGCGCTCGCCGCGTCGTCGGGTCCGGGGCTGACTCGGGACGGGCATCATGTGGCCCTGCTGGCCAATATCGGTGGCGTCGAGGACGCCGAGGCAGCCGGGCCGCAGGACCTCGAAGGGGTCGGGCTCTTCCGCACCGAGTTCGTTTTTCTCTCCTCTGACAAGGCGCCCACGGTCGCGGAGCAGGCGGAGATCTATCGGCGGGTTTTCGCGCCCTTCGGCTCCCGGCGCGTTGTCGTGCGCACCCTGGATGCTGGCGCCGACAAGCCGCTGGCGTTCGCCGACCTCGGGCCGGAGGAGAACCCGGCGCTCGGCCGGCGCGGCCTGCGGCTCTCGGCCGAACGACCGGAGTTGCTCGACGCTCAACTGGAGGCGCTGGCCGTGGCCGCCCGCGACACCGGAGCAGATGTCCGGGTCATGGCGCCCATGGTGGCGACGGCGGAAGAGGCCGATTGGTTTGCGCGGCGGGTTCGCGAGAACGGACTGCCCAGGGCCGGCGTGATGATCGAGGTGCCGGGCGCCGCGTTGCGCTCCGAGCACGTGCTGCGTGACGTCGATTTCGGCAGCCTCGGCACCAACGACCTGGCGCAGTACACCATGGCGGCCGACCGGATGCAGGGGGTGTTATCGGACCTCCTCGATCCCTGGCAGCCGGCCGTGCTCGATGTCATCGCGGCCGCCTGCGAAGGCGCGGCCCGAGCGGGCCGGCCGATGGGGGTTTGCGGCGAAGCCGGTGGCGATCCGCTGCTCGCCCTGGTGCTGACCGGTTTGGGAGCCGGGAGCCTGTCGATGGCGCCGTCGAAGGTGGCGATGGTGCGCTATGCCCTGTCCCTGCATTCCTTGCCCGACTGCCAAGGGCTGGCCGCCGCCGCCCGAGGCGCGCGAACCGCACGCGAGGCGCTGGATGCCGTGCGCGCCGCTGTCCACGCCGACCTGCTCGCCCTGCTCGATCCGACGTGGGCCGCTCCGGGCTGAGGGGTCAGGCCCGCGCTGCCGCCCCATTCTCGGGGGCCCCCGGGTACCCATCACGTAAATGCATTGGCCGCAGCGACGGGCGGGAAACTCAGGTGAAGGCCATCTCTTCGGCGTCGTCCAGCTCGTGCGGGTGCGGCGGGCTGGGCGGGGCCGGCGGAGCATCGGGATCGGCCGCCGGGCGTCGCGGAATGGTCAGCGCGATGAAGGCCGCGATCAGGCAGAGCACTCCGGCGCTCGCCCACGCCGTCCGATAGGTGCCGTCTACCGTGCGGATCCAACCGGCGAAGGAGGCGCCGAGGCCGGCGCCGACCATGTGGGCGGCATACGTCCATCCGAAGACAATTCCGGAGTCGTTCAGCCCGAAGTGGCTGCGGCACAAGGCAACCGTGGGTGGGACGGTGGCCACCCAGTCGAGACCGTAGAAGACGATGAAGACCCACATCCCCGGTTCGACACTGGGCGCGAGGAAGGCGTTGACCGTGAACAGCGACGCCCCGCGCAACCCGTAATAGCCGACCAGCAGCAGCCGCGGGTCGACCCGGTCGGTCAGCCAGCCCGAGGCGATCGTGCCGACCAGGTCGAAGATGCCCACCAGCGCCAGCAGCCCGGCGGCTGTCGTCGCGGGCATCCCGTGATCATGAGCCGCCGGGATGAAGTGGGTCTGGACCAGGCCATTCGTCGACCACCCGCACACGAAGAAGGTCAGCATGAGCGCCCAGAAGGTCCACGTGCGAGAGGCGGACCGCAGCACTGCGATCGCGGCCACCACGGGTGAGACCGACGGCGGCGGTGCCGGCGCGGCGTCGGGGGAGCCGGGGACGGCGCCATACGGGATCAGGCCGGCATCCTGCGGCCGGTCACGGATGAAGAGCGCCACCAGCGCCATGGTCACCAGGGCGAGCGCAGCGACGATCGCGGCGGCCCACCGCCAGCCGTAGGACGTGGCCGTCGCGGCGATCGCCGGGAGGAAGATCAGTTGGCCGGTCGCGCTGGCGCCGGAGAAGAGCCCAGTGACCAGGCCACGGCGGGCCACGAACCAGCGGTTGGCGATGATCGCCCCGAGCACCAACGCCATCGACCCGGTGGAGAGCCCGATGACGACCCCCCACAGCAGCCACAGTTGCCAGGGCGCGGTCATCACCGTGGTCGCGGCGGACGCCACCCCGACGATCGCCAGCGAGATCGACACGACGCGCCGCGGTCCATACCGCTCGAGCAGGGCGGCGGCGAAGGGCGCGATCAGACCGTAGAGGACGAGGTTGAGGCTCACGGCGCCGGACGTCGTGGCGCGAGACCAGCCGAACTCGCGCTCGATGGGCTCCATGAGAACGCCGGTCGAGGAGCGGAAGGCAGCCGCGGCGACGAGGGCGGCGAGCGTGATGCCGGCGACGAACCAGGCCCGCCGGGCATACACCGATCGCGACTCGACCTCCCTACCCGCCTGCGTCATTTGCGCATCATGACAGCCACGCTGGCATCGTGCCGCGCTGTTTCGCCTCCGCGGGATGTGGCAGGCTCGCGCGTATGACCGGTGCCCCAGATCGCCTGCTGTGCTCCGCCGAGGAGCTCGCGGCCGAGGCCGACCGGTTGCTGGAGTTCACCCGGGCGTCGGCGGTCGAGGGTGGTTTCGGCTGGCTCGATAACGACGGGGCGGTCGAGGAGCGCGACCTGCAGTTGTGGATCACCGGCCGCATGACGCACGTGTGTGCCCTCGGTCACCTGCTGGGCAAGCCCGGCTTCCTCGAGCTTGTCGAGCACGGCGTCGAGGCACTCGGCGAGAACTTCCACGACGACGAGTTCGGCGGCTGGTATGCCGCGATCTCGCCCGACGGCGAACGCCCCACGGGCTTCGCGAAGGAGGCCTATGCGCACTCTTTCGTGATCCTCGCGGCGTCGAGCGCGCAGCTGTGCCAGGCCCGGGGCGCCGACGATCTGTTGTCGGATGCCCTTGCCGTGCACGACCACCACTTCTGGGACGACGCCGCCGGTATGACGCGTGAATCCTTCTCGGCGAACTGGCGCTCGGAGGAGGCCTATCGCGGGATCAACGCGAACATGCATACGGTCGAGGCTTTTCTCGCGGCCGGCGATGTGACCGGGGACGAGCGTTTGCACCATCGCGCCGGGCGGATCGTGACGCGAACGATCGACGGCTTCGCGCGGGGGAACGGCTGGCGCATCCCGGAGCACTTCACTCCCGACTGGGAGCCGATGCTCGAGCACAACCGTGACGACCCGGCCCATCCCTTCCGGCCCTATGGCTCGACGATCGGCCACGGGCTGGAGTGGACCCGGCTGACCCTGGCGACCGCGGCGAGCATCGGCGGGCCGGAGTGGGACTGGGCCACGCCGGCCGCTGTCGCGCTCGCGGAGCGCGCCATCGCCGACGGGTGGGCGGCCGACGGCCACGACGGCTTCATCTACACCACCGACTGGTCAGGCGCGCCGGTGACCCGCGCGCGAATGCACTGGGTGGTGACCGAAGCCCTGGGGGCGGCCTGGGCCCTGCACCACGTGACCGGGGATGCCCGGTGGCCGGAGTTGTTCGGCCAGTGGTGGGACTACGCCAAGGCCAACCTGGTCGACCACGAGCGCGGGTCCTGGCACGCCGAACTCGCGCCCGGCAACACCCCGGCCGCGGGCACCTGGTCGGGCAAGCCCGACACCTATCACGCGGTCCAGGCGATGCTCCTGCCCCGCCTGCCCCTGACCCCGTCCTTCGCCTCCGCGCTCGCGGCCCGCCCCCGTTCCTAACTCCTGCTAGCAGGGTTTAGGTGAGGTCGAGCAGGGTCTACCCTGCTCGACCTCACCTAACGTGTGTTAGCAGAGGTTAGGTCGCCCCTGACGCGCGCTCAGCCGACTCGCAGGACGGCCCGGATGCCGAGGTGGTCGGAGCCCGGCACTCGCACGGTCTCCACGGATTCGGCGTACACCTCACCGCGCAGCAGCGTCTGGTCGAGCCCCAACAGCGCCGGCACGTATGCCCGGTCGGCCGGGTAGGTGCGCAGCCACCCCGCTCCTGCCTCGTCGGCCGCGTCGCGCAAGCCGGCTTCGTCGCGCATCCGCCGGATCGTGACGTGGTCGGGCGTGGAGTTCAGGTCGCCGATCACGACGAGGCGGGCGCCGGCATACGTCGCTGCCTCATCGGTCATCAGCCGTGCTTCGCGCAACCATCCGGTGCGGCTGATCGGCGGATTGACGGGATGCCCGGCCAGGAGACCGAAGCTGCTCGCCTGTCCCGGGTCGACCACGGCCAGATAGGTGCCGAATTGCGTGGGCAGGGTGCGCACGAGCCGCAGCGGCCGGCGCGCGAAGATCACCGAGCCTTCGGCCCAGGCCCCCACGCGGCCCACGTGATACGGGAAGCGCTCGGCCCATCCCCTGCCGGCAAGCGCGGCCTCGGTAGACCTGTCGTATTCCAGCAGGACGACGACATCGGCGTCCTGCGCGGCGCGCGTCAGGGCGTCCGGATCCGCCGCTCCACCAAGCACATTCACCGACAGGATCGTCACTCGTGGCCCGGTCAGCGGCCGATCGTCGGCGCGGTAATAGGGCGCGATCCACGCCGCGTGCCAGGCGGCGAGCGCCAGCGCGACCCCCACTGCGACGACCCGCCGCCGACCGCGCAAGACGACCCCGCCCAGAGCGGCGACCAGCATCCAGACAACCAGCCCGTATGCCGCGAAGCTCGCCACCAGTCCGGCGCCTGGCAGTTCCTGTGCCCGAGGCACCGCTCGCAGCGAGGTCAGCACCGAGCCCAGTCCAGCCAGGCCGGCCAGCGCAATCCCCGCGACCACCCGACGCGCCCGGCTCGTCAGCCCCTGCACTACCTCTCGGCTCCGAGTGGTCGGCGCGTCAGTCCGTCGGTGGACAGCAGGCGCACACCACGCATCCGGCGTCGTGCGCCGGTCGACCGCTCGGCGAGGGCACGCGCCTGGTGTCGGTGGCCGTACAACTCATAGGCCACGACGACCAGGGCAGGCGCGAAACACAACACGATCAGCGCGACCGAGATCGGCACGTGGGCTGTCGCCATCCAGACTGACGTGAGGATCACCAGGCAGGTTGCCGTCACGGTGATTGGGTGGACCTTGTCCGGCGAGCGGAACAGGAAAGCCCAGAGCGAGAACAGCGTGATGACGAAAACGAGCACCGGGATCGCGACTGCCAGCACCGCACCGGTTTCCCCGATGAGGCGATAGGGCCAGTCGTCGGTGTGGTGGGCCGAGGCGAACCAACTGAAGTTGATCCACGCCCAGGTGATCCCGAAGATGGCAAAGCAGAACCCCGCGACCCCCGCCCACGTATGCCCGGCCGCCACCAGGTGCGCCATCTCGTTGCCGGCGTTGCCGAAGGCACCACGAAGGTCAGGTCGAAGAGCAGCTCCAACGGCGTCGCCGCTCGCCCCTTCTCCTCCGGGTCGCGCCCGGTCATCTGCCTTATGCCGTGCGCCACCGTGCTCGCGCTTCGCTCGGCGGGCGTGATCTGCGTGGGTGGGGTCATCGTGTCCTCACGTTGGTTGCAGTCGCCGGCATTCTAGCCGATCGTTCCGGTATGCCGTTCGGCCGGTGTGACGTGAGCTACCCGCGGCCGTGAGTGGGCAGGGAGCGTGCCTACGATGCCCGGCGTGTCTGCTGAAACGTCCTCCGTCGAAACCGGGCCAACACCTACCGCGCCCGCAACCCCTGGGGGCGCACCAGGTGCTCCAGTCCTCACCTGTGAGATCGCGGACCGGGTCGCGTACGTTCGGCTCAACCGACCGGACAAGCGCAATGCCCTGTCCACCGAGTTGCTGCACGAGTTGCAGCACACCGCCCACCGGCTGGCGAAGGATCGAACATTGCGCGCCGTCGTCCTGGCCGGCACCGGCAAGGCGTTCTGCGCCGGCATCGACCTGAGCGTCCTCGCCGATGCCAAGGGCAGCTTTGTCAAGGGGTTCCTGCCGCGGCCGTGGCGGGGCACGAACCTCTTTCAGGAGGCCTGCTGGGCCTGGCGCCGGATCCCTGTCCCGGTGATCGCGGTCGTCCACGGCACCTGCTTCGGCGCGGGGATCCAACTCGCGCTGGCCGCGGATTTCCGGTTCACCACGCCGGACGCGCAGTGGTCGGTCATGGAGAGCAAGTGGGGTCTGGTCCCCGATATGTCCGGCGTGCACGCCCTCTCGCAACTCATACCCATCGATATCGCCAAGCGGCTGTCGATGACCGGCGAAATCATCTCGGGGGAGCGGGCCGCCCAACTAGGTCTGGCGACGGCGGTGGCGAGCGATCCGCATACGGCCGCGGGCGAGTTGCTCGATGCGATCCTTGTGCGCTCGCCCGACTCGGTGGCCGCGAGCAAGCGGATCTTCGACGACACCTGGCACGCCGGCGCCCGCCGCACCTTCGCCCGGGAGCGCGCCGAGCAGGCCCGCCTACTCTTCGCGCGCAACACCGCGATCGCCCGCAAGGTGGCGACCGGCGCGGCCAAGCCGGACTACGCCCCGCGCCCCCGCTGACTGGTCGCCGGGTGCTCAACCAGGGCCGACTCAGCACACGTGAGGTGACGTCCAGCAGGGTCTACCCTGCTTGAGGTGACCTAATCCCTGCCAGCAGAGGTTAGGTTCGGGGGCGCCGCGCCTAGGATCGCGGCTATGGAGTTTCGGTCGGCCTACGCCCATGGTTTCGCCCGCGTCGCGGCGTGCACGTTGCCCATCAAACTCGCCGAACCGGCCGCCAATGCCGAGTCCTTGCTCGCCCAGGCGCGCGCGTGTGACGCCGACGCGGTCGCTCTCGCCGTCTTCCCCGAGCTCTGCCTGACCGGCTACTCGCTCGAGGACCTCTTCCTCCAGGACCCGGTGCTCGACGCCGCGGAGGATGCACTCCACCACTTCGTCGCTCAGACCCGAGACCTGCTCCCGGTCATCGTCATCGGTGCGCCGCTGCGCAATGGCAACCGGATCTTCAACTGCGCCATCGTCATTCACCGGGGCGAGATCCTGGGTATCGCACCCAAGGCCTACCTGCCGACCTATCGCGAGTTCTACGAGCGGCGCCATTTTGCTCCGGGCGATGATCAACGGCGTGCGTCTATCGCGTTGCGGGGCAAGGAGATTCCCTTCGGCACCGACCTGATCTTCCGGGCCCGGGATCTCCGGGGCCTGTCGATCCACATCGAGGTGTGCGAGGACATGTGGGTGCCGATCCCGCCAAGCGCCGAGGCGGCCCTCGCTGGAGCGACCGTGCTCGGCAATCTCTCCGGCAGCCCGATCACCGTTGCCAAGTCGTATGACCGCAACCTCCTGTGCGAGTCGTCCTCCTCGCGCTGCAACGCCGCCTATGTGTATGCCGCTGCGGGAGAAGGGGAGTCGACCACCGATCTGTCTTGGGACGGGCAGACGATGATCTATGAGATGGGGACGCTGCTCGCCGAGACCGAGCGCTTTCCCGACGGTCCTCGGCGCAGCGTCGCCGACATCGACCTGGACATGCTGCGTCAGGAACGGATGCGGCAGGGCACCTTCGATGACAATCGCCGCACGCACGCCGCGCGGCTTGACTTCCGCACCGTCGACTTCGCTCTTGACCCCCCCGCGACGGACGTGGGGCTGCGGCGCAAGGTCGACCGCTTCCCCTTTGTCCCCGACGAGGAGGACCGCCTCGCCCTGGACTGCTACGAGGCCTACAACATTCAGGTCAGCGGGCTGGAGCAGCGCCTGCGTAGCATCGGCCAGCCGAAGATCGTCATCGGCGTCTCCGGTGGCTTGGACTCCACGCACGCGCTGATCGTCGCGGCCAAGGCGATGGACCGTCTCGGCAGGCCGCGCAGCGACATCCTCGCCTTCACCATGCCGGGCTTCGCGACGAGCGACCACACCAAGAACAATGCGACCGCCCTGTCCGAGGCACTCGGTGTCTCGTTCGAGACCATCGACATTCGCCCCGCAGCGACCCAGCTGCTGACGGACATGGGCCACCCCTTCGGCCGCGGTGAGCCGGTCTACGACGTGACCTTCGAGAACGTCCAGGCCGGCCTGCGCACCGACTACCTCTTCCGGCTCGCCAATCAGCGTGGCGGGATCGTCCTGGGCACCGGGGATCTGTCCGAGCTCGCGTTGGGCTGGTGCACCTATGGAGTCGGCGATCAGATGTCGCACTATGGCGTCAACTCCGGCGTGCCCAAGACGTTGATGCAGCACCTGATCCGTTGGGTGGTCACCTCGGGACAGTTCGACGCGGCCGTGGGCGAGATCCTCACGTCGATCCTCGACACCGAGATCTCACCTGAACTCGTGCCGAGCGCGGACGGTGAGACGCCGCAGAGCACGGAGGCAATGATCG
Source organism: Nostocoides vanveenii (assembly GCF_039531165.1). Taxonomy (NCBI): domain Bacteria; kingdom Bacillati; phylum Actinomycetota; class Actinomycetes; order Micrococcales; family Intrasporangiaceae; genus Nostocoides; species Nostocoides vanveenii. The sequence goes on from NZ_BAAAPN010000029.1 coordinate 44,945, forward strand.
GCCCCTACGCCCTCCAGGACTTCACGCTCTATCACGTGCTGCGCCGCGGCTATCGGCCGAGCAAGATCGCCTTTCTCGCCACGCACGCCTGGTCCGATGCAACCGCGGGGGAGTGGCCGCCGAGTTACCCGGATGCCAAGCGCACGGCATACGACCTCGCGACCATCCGCCATTGGATGACGGTCTTCGGCAAGCGCTTCCACGCTAACCAGTTCAAGCGGTCGGCGCTGCCGAACGGGCCTAAGGTGGTCCGCGGTGGCTCACTGTCACCGCGTGGTGATTGGCGTATGCCGTCCGATGTCTCGGCGCGCACCTGGCTAGGCGAGCTCGAGACAAACGTCCCGAGCGCGTAGCGCGCCTACTGCGAGCGCATGTGCGCCCATGGCTTGTGGAGCGCGAAACGGCGTCCACTCATTTCGCTGACCGTGATAGCGACAACGACGAGCTTCGTGGTCGCGACCCACGGACGCAGCGGCAGGTGGTCGACGGCGTCCGCCTCGTCGCCTTCGAGGGTCTCGGCGCTGCCGCGCAGGACGACGCTGGTGGCTTCGGTGTCGGTGAACTCGTCGGCCTCGAAGGCGACGTCATTGTTCATGGTGACCCCGAGCAGCTTGTTGCCCTCGGCGGTGCGGAAGATCAGGCGCTGGCCGTCCACGACATAGTTGACCGGGGTGATGTGGACCTCGCCAGCTAGGTGGAAGGCGAGCCGACCGAACTCGTGCTGCCCCAGGAAGTCCCAGCATTGGTCCTGGGTCAGATCCGTGACGGGGTTGTCGTCGAGCATGTCTCCTCCTGGTCAGCGATTCGTCGGCCGGTGCGTCTCCCACGCTAGTCCCTCGCGGCGAGGCGTCCCAAGCTGGGCGACGTGCGGTCAACTGCTGCTGCCGGCGATTGTGACATCGGTGCCTTTCAGCGTGGCCCGAAAGCCATTGGGCCCCACGGTGACTGCGGTCAAGCGCAGCCCGGGCGGCAGACCCTGAACACTCTGGCGCACCGTCACCAACTCGCGGACCACACCGCTGAGCGCGTCATTGATCACGCCGGGCATGCCGATATCAATGGTCTGCGGCACGATCACCAGATCGCCACCCTCCGCGCTGACTTTGCCGGTGGCCCGGATCGTCAGATCCTGGCCGAGGACAGTGGCCGTGCGCGCAACTGCCGCCAGTCCGCCGCCGGCGTCGTAGAGGCGCACATCATGGCCGACCTGCTCGGCGGCCACGGCGAACGGCAAAGTGGCGACGAGCGTCACCGCGCCCACGCGCAAGCCGGCCTTGGTGACGCGCACATTGGTCCCGGTGGCGTGCACATCGCGCAGCGGGCCGTCCGGCGTCACCAGCGCCGACGACGTCAGGTCGACATCGCCGAGCCAGGTCTCGTCCGGGGAGAGATCGGTCGGTGGCTCACTTGGGCTCACCCCCGGCCCCATCGGGGCGGCGTGCGGGGTCGTCGAGCCGACCGAACCGAGTCGGCTCGCGGCGACGAAGCCGAAGACGACGACCAGCACGAGCATGGTCGCCATCCCGGCTAGAAACCGCTTCATTGCCGTATGCCGTCAGCTCGCGTCCGCGCGCGCGTCACCGGCCGTGGTGGCGTCTGTTGTCGTCGCGTCTGCGCTCGTCGCGTCGGTCTCGGCGGGGTCGAGACGCTCGGTGGTGAGCGTGAAGCCCTGGATGCGCAAGCGCTCGGCGAGGACATCGCCCATGGCGGTTGCCGGAGTCAGCACGCCCGCGCGGTCGGGCAGGGTGTCGAGAGCCAGGCACAGCGCGGACTGACCGAGCATGATCGCCGTGCCCGAATAGCCGGGGTCCGCCTTCGCGGCGACCGTCGTGCGATAGCGCGCGCCCGTGGTGGTGGTCGATTCGATCTCCATGCGGAACCGGCCACGGCCCTGCGCCTCGACGCTCGGGCCCTCGCCCGGCTTGGGGAGCACCCGGTCGAGAATCGTCCGCGTAGGCCCGAACGACATCCCGCCGGCGACGCCGAGCAGGCCCGCGGTAAAGGCTCCGGCCATTGCCGGGGCCATGACGGAAGTGCCGAAATCCATGACCTCCTGATAACGGAAGCCACGGCCGTAGGCATGGCCGAGCAAGGCATTGCTGCGTCGCACGATCCGGGTGTTGAAGGAGGCCATGACGAAGGGTCCGGTCCAGTGCCCGTCGGCCGTCCGGCGCACGGGCAAGGCGCCTGCAACGCCCTTGAGAACGTCGATCGGTGAACTGGCCTTGGCGCGCTTCGACCCGCCGCGCGAGGGTTCGGCGCCACGGTCGGGGCTTAGGCCGTAAGGGTCGGCGACGATCTTGCGGTCGCTGGCGTTCGCGGCGCTCTCGATGGCCTGCGTTCGCATCGAGTCGATCGTGCCGCCGCTGAATCCACCACGCAGTTGACGCACGTAGTTGACGGTCTGGCCCAACTCGCCCTGCCCGTCGGCGGCCGCGCGCTCCGCGGTCAGGAGTACACCCAGGTCGGACGGGATGGAATCGAAACCGCAGGCGTGCACGACCTTGGCACCACTGGAGCGGGCTAAGTCGTCGACGCCGTCCGCGCTGCGGCGCACGAAGAGCACCTCACCGGTCAGGTCGGCATAGTGCGTGCCCGCCTCGGCGCACGCTCGGACCAAGGGCATGCCGTATTTGGCGTAGGGACCCACGGTGGTCACGACGACCTTGGTGCTGGCCGCGAGGCCCGCCATCGCCGCATCGTCTCCGGCGTCGGCAACGACGATCGCCCACTGCGCAGCCTCAGGGCCGAGTCCGCTTCGGACGGATTCGAGCTTGTCGCGACTGCGTCCAGCGAGCGCGATGCGCACCTCGGGTGGTGCGGTCTTGGCCAGATGACCCGCGGTCAGTTTGCCGACGAAGCCAGTGGCCCCGAAGAGAACGATGTCGTAGGTGCGTGCGTCTGCCGTCATGGCGCGAAGTCTAGGTCGGGCCACCGACAGGGCTCCCGGCCTGGGCATTGTCTCGATTGCCCAGCGCCTTATCCGCCGCATCGATCGCCGGGCCGGTAGACATTGAGGTGCGCCGCGGGCGCGAGCACGATCCCACCCAATGAAGGGAGCAGACGATGAGCAGTGCACCGGGCGAGGGCACGGATGTGCCTCTGGAGACCATGGAAGAGGAGTCGCCGGCAGTGGCCGGTCTGAGCGCCGACGGTGGCGCCGGTGTCGGTGGTGACGGCGGGGCTGACGGCGGCGCGGATGGTGGTGCCGACGGCGGCGCGGACGGCGGGGCTGACGGCGGGGCTGACTTCGGAGCCGATGGCGGGGCTGATGGCGGTGGCGATGGCCGTGCTGACGGCGGTGCGGATGGTGGTGCCGACGGCGGCGCGGATGGTGGCGCGGACGGCGGAGCCTGAACGGCATACGGCAAGGCGCGTCCGATCGTGACGACGACGTGACCGACTTCGCAATGACCGGCGGGACGGCGGGCAACCGCCGTCCCGCTCTGGCGCGCCTATTGGCGATCAGCACCGACGAATTCGCCGAGAAGTACTGGGGAAGCGCCCCGAAGCTGTCGACGGCCGCCGAGCTCGGCGCGGCCTTCGACGATCTGTTCAGCAATGACGCCGCCGACGAACTCATGGCAAAGCGCGGTCTACGGACGCCCTTCCTGCGTGTTGCCAAGGACGGCCGCACGCTCGGCGACGCCGAGTTCACAGCACCGGGCGGGGTCGGCGCTGCCATCCGTGATCAGCTCAGCGACGATCGCCTGTTGCGGCTGTTCGCCGACGGGTCGACGCTCGTCCTGCAAGGCCTGCACCGTACGTGGGGGCCGCTCATCGACTTCGCCGGTCAGCTCGGCACCGATCTCGGGCACCCGGTCCAGGTCAACGCCTATGTCACGCCGGCGCAGAGCACGGGCTTCAGCTCGCATTACGACGTCCACGACGTCTTCGTCATTCAGATCGCCGGCCAGAAGCGGTGGCAGATCAGGCAGCCCGTCCTCAGCATGCCGCTGCGCACCCAGCCGTGGGAGCAGCGTCGCGCTGCCGTCGCCGAGGCCGGGCAGGAGAAGCCGCTCCTGGAGGTGACGATGTCGCCGGGAGATGTGCTCTATCTGCCCCGCGGCTATCTCCATGCCGCGACCGCGCTGGGCGAGATCAGCACGCACGTGACCATCGGCATCCACGCCTGGACGCGTCACCACCTGCTCGAACGACTGATCACGTATGCCGTGGCTCGCCTCGCGGACGACCCGGAAGTCCGCCGCTCCTTGCCGATCTCGGCCGACGCAGGCCACGCCGACCGCGTGCCCGCGTCCGACTTCGAGTCCGTCCGCGAGCGACTGATCGCCGTTCTCGCCGGCGCTACGCCGGCCGATGTTCTGCCGCAGACCGAACTCGCGCACCGGGCTGCGCAGCGCGCCGCTCCGGTGGCGCCCATCGCGAGCGTGGTGGCCGCGGGTGCCCTCGGCCCCGACGACATCCTTACGCTGCGTCCGCATCTCGCCGCCGTGCTGACCGAGCCGAATGCGGACGGGGCCGCCGAAGTTGTCAGCCGCGCCGGCCAGTTCGCCGTCGCCGCCGGCGAACTTGCTGGTGTCGAGCAGTTGCTGGCCGGCGGCACAATCGCCGTGCGGGAGAGCGGGATCGACCTGGCCCGCCGCCTGGTGCTCGGCGGGATCGCGACCGTCGTTCGACGCTAGCTCGACACCACCCAGGGCTGAAGCTTCACCGTCGAGCGCGCACCTACCGCGCATCGGGAGTGCACTCGGACACCGAAATCGCCCAGGAGCCCCAACACGCGGAGGCCGAATGCCCGGAGCCGCTCGATGGCTGTCGACGGGGGCAAGGGCTAAGGCCGGGATAGCCTCACGGGATGAGCGCGAGGACGACATCTCCGGGGCCCGGGGATCGTCGCGAACCCTGCTCAAACGGCGCCCGCCGGCGCCCCGACCCGTTGATCGCCTCAGCCCCCCCGACCCAGCGCTGGCTGCTGCTGGAGGTCCCGGCCGCCTGGTCGGAGAAGGTCCTCAACTCCCGCGACATCCGTGGTGCCCGCGAAACGCTGGCCGGGATTGTGGAGCGCCGGCACGGGCGGGTGCTCTTCGTGCGACGGCCCGGCCGGCGACCAACCGGCGCCAACGCCTCGGAGGGACCTGCCGGCACAGTGGGGGTCGATCTCGCGAGTGGGTCGCGCATGTCAACCGGCGCCAACGTCCGGGAGGGAACTGCCGGAACAGGGACCTTGGACGGACCATCCGGGGCCATCGCCCCGGACGGACCTGCGGGCGCCGGCCATGCCACCGAGGCGGGCGAGCGCACGTGGGTCGTCGTCGACGCGGCGACCGGGACCGAGTCGGCCGGTCACTGGACTTCGGCCGATGGCAGCCGGCCCGCCGACCTGAAGGACGCGATCGCCGCCTTCGATAGCGACGGGCCGCTGGCCCTGCCGGCGACCACCCGCCTGCTGGTGTGCACGCACGGCACGCACGATCAATGTTGCGCCGTCCGCGGCCGACCGGTTGCCGCCGCCTTGGCGACCGAATGGCCCGAACTGGTCTGGGAATGCAGCCACCTCGGTGGGGATCGCTTCAGCGGCAATCTGATCGTCCTGCCGACCGGCACCTACCTCGGCCATCTCGACGCGGCCTCGGCCAATGCCGTCGCCCGTGAAGAACTGGCGGGACGCACCCCGCCGGAGCACCTACGGGGGGTCGCGACCCAATCCCCAGTGGTCCAGGCGGCGGTCACCGAAGTGCTGCGCGTCTTCGGCCCGTATGCCGCCCACCTCCTGCGCGGCCGCGTCGTGCCCCCGGCAGCCTCCGCTCCCAGCACCGACAACCTCGCCTCGGACGAGGTCGAGGTGCTCGTCACTGGCCACCCACGCGCCGAACGGGTGCGCGTCCGGGTCACGCGCGTCGTGCTCCCGCCGGCGCGACGCGCGTGTCTGGCCGACATCGAGAAGGTCGCGATCACGCATACGGCCATGCTTGCGGACGGCACCGACAACTCTCTCCCCACCGATCCCCTGGAGCGCTGATGACCGAGAGCGGCGACCCCCTTCCCAGCTCCGCGACCACCCGCCTGCTCGGATCACTCGTAATCGGCGTGCTCGCCGGCGCCGTCATCGGCGTCCTTTTCGACACGGCCATCGGGCTGCTGGCCGCCGTGACGGCCGGCCACGGGGCGTTCGTGGCCTGGGGGTGGGCGACGCTCTGGCCGATGGACGCCGACTTCACCCGCCGCAACACCCGCCGTGAGGACGTCCGCGCAAGCGTCGAGGAACTCATCGTGGTTGTCGCGGCCATCGGTGGGCTGGTCGCGATCGGCGTCCTGGTCCTCCTGGGCAATTCGGCCGCCGCCCAACTCGCCGCCGCGCTCGCCCTGGCCGGCGTCTTCATGGCCTGGGCCAGCCTGCACCTGATGTATTCCGCGCGCTATGCCCGCCTCTATTACGCCGACGACACCGGCTCCGGAATCGACTTCAACCAAAAGCAACCGCCCGCTTACCGCGACTTCCTCTACTTCGGCTACAACCTCGGCATGACCTATCAGGTCTCCGACACCGCGGTGACCAACCCGGCGATCCGTTCGGTGATCCTGCGCCATTGCCTGCTGTCCTATGTCTTCGGCGCCGTCGTCCTTGCCAGCACCATCAACGTCGTCGCCTCCATCGTCGCCAAATAGCGTGGCCGGGCGCGTACCGAACCACCCGGGCGGGCCGAGACGGCATAGTTGCCGTATGACCGAGTTCACCGAGTCCGAGCACGACACCATCCGCTTGGGAGCCTTCGGGGCCATCGCCCTGGTCTCCAAGGCCGACCCCGGGTTTTTCTCGACCTTCAAGGAGTCGATGGCCGGATCCCAGGCCCTCGCCGCCGCCCCCGAGTCCGTGCGCGACCTCCTGCGCGGTGGGGGCTTCGTCAGCCCGCCCCGCGGCACCCCGGAGCAGGTCGACGCCGAGGTCCTGGACACCCTGCGCCAGGCGACGGCGCTGCTCGATGCCAAGGACCCGGCAGCTGCGGCCGGCTATCGCGAGGTCATCCGGGCGGCGAGCGATGCCGTCGCCAACGCCTCGAAGGGCGTCAGCGACGAGGAGCGCGCCGTGATCGCCCGGATCGAGGCCGCCCTGACCGCTGCCGTCCCCGCGGACGCTGCTGGGCCGACGGCGGACGCCGCGCTGCCGCCGGCCGATTCGCCGGCGTGACCGCCGGGCAGTCGTCGACTGGCTCGCCGGATGTGCTGACCCAGGAGCCCGAGCCGGACCGCTCGCCGCCGCTGATCGACGGCCTCGACGCCCTTGTCAGTCGCGGATTCGCTGCCGTCTTGTTCGACCTGGACGGCACGCTTATCGACTCCACGCCCTCGGTCGAGCGCAGTTGGGCGACGTGGGCCGGCACCTACGGGCTGACCCTGGCCGACCTGCAAGGCTGGCACGGTGTCCCGGCGCGCGGGCTGATCGCGCACTTCCTCCCGCCGGAGCAGCACGCCGAGGCCGAGCAGGCGATCACCGACCTGGAGATCGCTGATGTGGAGGGCATCGCCGCCCTGCCGGGGGCGGCGTCCTTTCTGGACGCGCTGGCTGGCACCGGACGATCGGCGATCGTCACCTCGGGCGTTGATCGCCTCGCGCGGGCCCGTATTCAGGTCAGTGGCCTGACGGCCCCCGATGTGGTCGTCACTGCCTCCGATGTTGTCCACGGCAAGCCCTCGCCGGACCCGTATGTCCTTGCGGCACAACGCCTCGGCGTCGACCCCGGCGCTTGCCTCGTTGTCGAGGACGCACCCGCCGGCCTCGCGGCCGCGCGAGCCGCGGGGTGCGCCACCCTGGCGGTGACCACAACCACGGCGTATGCGGATTTGGTCGCCGACCCGAACGCGGACGCGGTGGTGCCCACCCTGGCATACGTCCGCGCGGTGGTCGGCGACGACGGGGTGCGGATCGTCAGGAGCGACCTGACGACCTGAGCACCTGCCGCCCTGGTTACCAAGGGGAAGACACGTCTCTCGTGCCCTCCTACCCGTGGGTAATATCAACGGTATGGACGCGGACCTCATCGTCGTCGGCCACGGTTTGGCCGGCTTGGTCGCCACGGCCGAAGCAGTCGCCGCGGGCAGCCGAGTCGCGCTCGTGGATCAGGAGAGCCAGGCCAATCTCGGCGGTCAGGCGTTCTGGTCCTTCGGTGGTCTGTTCTTCGTCGGGAGCCCCGAGCAGCGGCTCATGGGGATTAAGGACAGCGTCGAGTTGGCTTGGCAGGACTGGTGCGGCACAGCGGGTTTCGACCGCCCGGAGGATCATTGGCCGCGCCGGTGGGCGCGGGCCTATGTCGAGTTCGCGTCCGGCGAGAAGCGGTCCTGGCTCGCCGGGATAGGCATGCGCTGGTTCCCGCTGGTCGGCTGGGCGGAGCGCGGCGGTGGGCGCGCCGGGGGTCACGGCAACTCGGTGCCGCGCTTCCACGTGACGTGGGGGACCGGCCCCGGGGTCGTGGCTCCGTTCGAGGAGCGGGTGCGTGCGGCGATCGCGACGGGCCGGGTGGTGCTTCACGACCGGCACCGCGTCGAGGAGTTGATCATCGAGTCCGGCCGAGTGGCCGGCGTGCGCGGGGTGCGTCTGACGCCCGACGCCGCCGCCCGCGGGGTGGCCAGTTCGCGTGAGCCAGTGGGGGATTTCGAGTTGCGTGCGGGAGCGGTCGTCGTGACTTCCGGCGGCATCGGAGGCAACCACGATCTGGTGCGCGCTCAGTGGCCCGCGCGCCTCGGGACGGCGCCGGCGAGGATGCACACGGGCGTCCCGGCCTATGTCGACGGAAGCATGCAGCCGGTGGTCCAGTCCGCCGGCGGACGGCTGATCAACGGTGACCGGATGTGGCACTACGTCGAGGGCATCGAGAACTGGGACCCGATCTGGCCAGGGCACGCGATCAGAATCCTCGGCGGGCCCAGCTCGCTGTGGCTCGATGCCCGCGGGCGGCGCCTCCCGGCGCCCCTCTGGCTCGGCTATGACACGCTGGCGACGCTAAAGCACTTGCGGCAGAGCGGTTTCGACTATTCCTGGGTGCTCACCAATCGGGCGGTCGCCGGCAAGGAGTTCGCGCTCTCGGGGTCGGAGCAGAACCCGGACCTGACCGGTCGTTCGATCCCCGCCGTGCTCAGGCGCGCGCGCACCGAGGTCGGGCCGGCGCTGCAGAACTTCCTTGATCACGGCGTGGATTTCCTGCAGGCCGACGACATCGCGACGCTCGTCGCGAAGATGAATGGGCTCGCCGGCAGCACCCTGTTGGACGCCACCGCGATCGAGCGCCTGGTCCGTGACCGCGACGCCCAGTTGGGTAATCCCTTCGCCAAGGACGCGCAGGTGGTCGCGCTGCACAATGCGCGCGCCTATCGGGGCGACCGGATCAGCAAGCGAGCCTTCCCACCCCACGCGTTGCTCGACCCGGCCTATGGCCCGCTCGTTGCCGTGCGGATGCATGTGCTCACCCGCAAGAGTCTCGGCGGCATCGAGACCGACCTGGGCGCGCGGGTGCTGTCCGTCACCGGAGACCCCGTTCCCGGCCTGTATGCCGCGGGCGAGGCGGCCGGCTTCGGCGGCGGTGGCGTGCACGGGTATGCCGCGCTCGAAGGCTCGTTCCTCGGCGGCTGCCTGTTCTCGGGGCGGGCCGCCGGCCGGGCGGCCGCCGCCGACACCTGATCGTTCTCAGCCCGGGTTCAGCCCCTGCCCGGCGCGGCGGGCCGCCGGATCAGAGGTATTGGCCGGTGCCACAGTCCTCCGGTCGCGACCGCATCAGAGGTGCTGGCTGGTGCGAGCGGCCTCCGGTCGCGGACTGATCAGAGGTACTGGCCGGTGCCACCGGCCTCCGGCGGGCCGCCGGGGCGCATCGGCATACCGGCCTGGGGGGCCTGCGCCTGCTCACCCGTCGCCGCGGGGTGACCGGGTGGCAGGGCATGGCGCATCTGCTGCAGTTGCGCTTGCGCGGCCATCTGCTGCGCGACCAGCGCCGCCTGGATGCCGTGAAAGAGGCCTTCGAGCCAGCCGACCAGCTGGGCCTGGGCGATGCGCAGCTCCGCATCGCTCGGCGTGGTCCCGGCCCCGAAGGGCAGCGCCAGCCGGTCGAGTTCGTCGACGAGCTCTGGGGCGAGGCCGTCCTTGAGTTCGGCGATGGAGCGCTGGTGGATCTCGGCCAGGCGCGCGCGGCCGGCCTCGTCCAGCGGGGCGCTGCGAACCTCGTCCAGCAGTTGCTTGATCATTGAGGCCACGCGCATCACCTTGGCCGGTTGTTCGACCAGGTCGGACGGGTTGCGCCCGCCGTCGCCCGACTCGACGACGCCCATGCCCTCGGGGGTCAGAACGACGATCCGGTTGCCGTCATCGGTGCCCATCGTCCGGGGGGCCGAGTCCTCACCTGGCGATTGCGTCATAGCCCGTCATCTTGCCACCCGTCCCCGGCCGGGGCCGCTACCGCCGCGCGGCAGGGCGCCGACCGACTGCCCGGGATGCCGGTGTGCGATCCGGGGGTCAGGCTGCGTCAGCCGATGTTCATCCGGGACTTCAGGGTGTCGCGCTTGTCCTCGAAGCGGGACGCCTGCTTGTCCAAGTCGGCCATGAAGGCATCGAGCTCGGTCCGGGCCTGCTCGCCGTCGGCGCCCAAGCCCTCGACGTCCCAGATCTTCCAGAAGCGCAGCACGGGGGCGACGACATCGTCGTGGTGCGAGCGCAGGTCGTAGATCCCGGCGACGGCGATCTCGACGGCCTTGCGCTGGAAGCCCGGGATGTCGGTGCCGGGCATCTGGAAGCCGGTCACGACATCGCGGATCGCACACATCGCCTGGTCCGGGGCCAGTTCCAGGGCCGCCCCGAGCAGGTTGCGATAGAAAATCATGTGGAGGTTCTCGTCGGCCGCGATCCGCTGGAGCAACTGTTCGCACATCGGGTCGTCGGTGTATTTGCCGGTGTTGCGGTGCGAGATCCGCGTCGCCAACTCCTGGAAGCTGACATACGCCAAGGAGCGCATCATGTCGCCGGAGTGGCTGGAGGTGTAGCCCGTGCCCATGTGCGTCATCCGGAAGCGCTCCAGCTGGACCGGGTCGACGAGCCTCTTGACGGTCATGTAGTCGCGCATCGCGATGCCGTGCCGGCCCTCCTCGGCAGTCCAGCGATGCACCCATTCCCCCCACGCGTCGTCGCGACCGAAGATGATCGCGATCTCGTGGTGATAGCTGGGCAGGTTGTCCTCAGTGAGCAGGTTGACGATCAGCGCGGACCGGGCGACATCGCTGAGCGGTGCGTCGTCTGGGCTCCACGGCTCGCCCCCCATCAATCCGTCGAAATTGCGGCCGTCCGACCACGGGATGTAGTCGTGCGGGAACCACTCCTTGGCCACCTTCATGTGCCGGTTGAGCTCGCCCTCGACAACCTGGTCGAGCTCACGAAGCAGGTCGGTCTGCGTCCATACGGTCGTGCTCATCTGCCCGCCTTCCGGATCGAGCGCCACCCGCGGGCAGCATTCCCTTTGGTTGACCCACGCTAGCGCTCGGAGGCCACGCCGCGCAGCGACGACCCCCAGCCGTATGCCGCGGCGAGCCCCCCGATTGCGACCATCAGCACCAGCGTGCTCGCCAGTCCCAACCACCCGACAAGGGCTCCTGCGGCCAGGGCGCCACCCGTCCAGCCCACGCCATAGGACAGCATGCGTCCCGCGGTGTTGACCCGGCCCAGGAGGTGCTCGGGAGTCACCTGCTGGCGATAGGTGAGGGCATTGATGATGACGACTTGATAGGCGACGCCCCAGGCGATCATCAGCGAGGTGGCGAGCATCCAGTGTCGGCTGAGCGCGACGGCGACCCCGGCTGCGGCCGAGGCGGGGATGAAGGCCAGGGTCACCCACGCGGTTGAGCGCTTTCGCAACAGCCGGGGCGTGAGCGCCGCGGCGATGATCCCGCCGATTCCCCAGGCCGCGAACAACATGCCGAATCGCAGACCGGATGTTCCGATGTGGAGGAGGCGATCGGCATACGGCACGGCGAGGGCCATGAAACCGGCGCCGGCCATGGACTGCAGCATCCCGATCACGGTCATCGCCCGCACGCCGGTGTGGGCCCAGAGGAAGCGGAGGCCCTCGCCGACATCGGCGCGGATCTGGCGCGCCGAGAAGGCGGGAGCCCGCGAGCGATCCCCCGTCATCGGGCGACGGATACTGCCCAACAAGACGGCCGAGGCGACGAAGCTGAAACTGTCGATCAGGAGCAGGTCGGCGGGATGGACGACGGCCAGCGCGATTCCGACGGCCATCGGCACCGACAGATCGAGCACCCCGCCGAAACCCCAGATCGCGGCATTCGCCTCGCCGATCCGGTCGCGCCCGACGAGCGTCGGTAGTGCCCCGAAGGCCGCCCCATCGAAGAGGGTGAACATTGCCTGGCTGACGAAGGCCGCGCCGAGCACATGGGGAATCGTCAGCACGCCGGCCTCATAGGCGATCGGGACCGAGGCGATCGCTGCGGCACACACCAGGTCGGTGCGAACCATCAGGCGTTTGCGGTCGAGCCGGTCGGCGAGCGCGCCGGCAAAGAGCCCGAAGAGGACGTAGGGGAGCCCCTCGAGCACGGTCGTCAGCGCAGTCAACGCCGGCGAGGCGCTGACGCGATAGATGAGCACCGGCATGACGACCGCGGTGACCAGCGACCCCATGACCGACACCTGCCGGGCGCCCCAGTAGCGGACGAAGTCGCGGTCGTCGCGCAGGCGGGTGGGGGCGGTCACGGGGTCACTCAACCATCCGTGTCCCCCAGGTGGTGGACTTGTCGCCCGCGCCCCGCGTTTCTACGCTACGAGTGCGGCTCCCGCACCCCCGTGCGGCCCGCCGCCACGTGCCGAACGGATCGTGCGGCGCGCGCCCGGTGAGGGGGGATGCGCGCTGCACGATCCGTTCTCGGCTCAAGGGTGCGAGCGGTCAGTTGCCGCGCCGAGTGACATGGGGCGCGCGACGGATGCTCGCTGCGGCGATGGTGGCCGCGATCAGGGGGACACCGAGCACGATGATCAGGATCGGTAGGACCGGAATGCCGATCGTCGGCGCGACCTTGTGCGGCCCGAGGTCGTCCCACCACGTCGTCGTGGTCGGCCAGGCGATCGCGACGCCGGCAACCAGTCCGATCGCGATACCGAGGAGTCCACCCAGGAGCGCGACGGTGGCGGCTTGGGCGGCGGCGAATCGCCGACGGGTGCCCTTGGTTGCCCCGACAGCGGCGAGGGTACCCATATCGGCCTGTTGCTCGGCAAGGGCGAGCGCGGTGCTGATCAAGGTGACCGTGACCAGCAGAAAGCCGGTGATGCCGAGCACGCCGAGCATCAGCCACTTGTCGGGTCGCTCGTAGCCACGCTCGACGTTGACACCGGAGTTCGCGAGCTGCTCGGCGACCTTCTTCTGGTCGGCCTTGGTGATTGCTCCGCGCGTGTCGTAGACATGCAGACTGCTCGGCGCCGTCTGCAGGTTGATATCGCCCGCCACCTCGGTCGGGATCACCAACCCGGTGCGCGATTCCACGGCCGCCCGCTGGTAGGCCGATTCCGAAATCGCGATCGCCGGCACCTGCTTGGTCGTGGTGACCTTGGGGTCGGACTGCGTGCCGGACTTCGGGTCGTTCGTGGCCGAGCCCATGGCGAGGGTCACGGTTCCGCCTTTGATCAGGGCTTCGTCGCCCACGAGCACCGCGCCACCGGCAACCGCGGCCGCATCGGCTTTCGGCAACTGCAGGCGCCTGGCGATCTCGGCGGCCGGAACCACCGTCACGCCATATCGCGTGGCACCGGGCAGATAGCCGATGGAGGTCACCGTGCGACACGGATCCGCAGCGGGCTGTTCCGGGGGTGGGGCACTGCCGTCGTCCAGCTGAGGAAGCGCCTGGGCTGTGCTGCACCCAGGTGGGACGACAACGACGAAGGGCTCGCTCGTCGGTGCCGTGTTCCCGGTGTAGTCACCCTGGACCGCGCGTTCCTCGACGACCCGCCAGGTGGGCGCCAGGGTGGTGATCTGCTTGATGAGAGTCGGGTATTCCGACTCGGCACTCCACAGGGTGCCTTCCCCAGCAACCGTCTGTGGCTGGTAATGCTTCGCTTCGAACCGGGAGTTGCTCTCCAGGGCGATCGCGAAGGTCGCCAGGAGCGCGGCCCCTGCCATCAATGCGGCCACCGTAGGGGCGGAGCGGTGACGTTGCCGGGCGGCATCACGCGTCGCCATCCGAACGGCCACCGGGAAGCGACCGGCCAGCCGGCCGGCCCACACCAGGCCGAGCGGAATCACGCAGATCGCGCCCCCGACGAGCCCGAAAACCCCGGCGACGCCGGGCGCCGTGGCATTGGCCGTGACGGCGAGGAAGAGCCCGGCAGCGCCGAGGGCGAACAGGGCCAGGCCGACGAACGGCAGGATGCGGTTGTGCGGGGGCGAGACATTCTGCCCCTTCATCACGCCCACGATGTCGAGGCGGCCAAGCCGCAGAGCCGGGATCATCGCGGCCGTCAACGCGGCGAGCACCGCGCAGATCAGCACGATGATGACCGCGATCATCGGGATGTCGAAGGGACCGACCAGCGTCGACCACGGACGGATGCCGCGCCATACGGCCGCCCCCGCCGCCACCGAGGCCGCCCCCAGCGCGGCCCCAGCAACGGCGGCGAGGACGCCGAGAATGAGGGCGCCGGCGAGCACCGAGCGGCGCAGTTGCCGCACTTCGGCGCCATTGCTGGCGGCGAGCGCTAGCGACCGGCGCTGGCGGCCGGCGCTGACCGCGAAGGCCGGGCCGACGAGCAGGGCGGTGACCAAGAAGAGCACGGCGCCGAAGATGGCGGCCATCACCTTGGTCTCGGTGTCCATCTGCCGCTGGGCGTCATATCCCTGACCGGGCATTTCCGAGGCCGGCGGGGGGTGCGCCACGACATCGGCGCTGGTGATCGCCAATCCGTAACCGTTGAGCTTGCGGACTTCCGCCCAGCTCATCGGCGTGGAGCGTTTGACGATCCACGAGGTGCTGTAGACATTCCGCTCGTCCCACGCGGCCGTTGTCATGGCATAGGGCATGCCCATGTCGGTGTCGAAAACGTCCGCGATACCCACGATGGTGATCTGCCGCCGGGTTTCCCCGGCGTTCAGCTCAAGCGTGCCGTCTCCGGGCAGCCCGTTGTGCAGGCCGGCGGGGGTGACGACGATTTCGTCATTGGACGCCGGCCACCGACCGGAGACGAGGTGCAGCTTGGGGCCGAGATCGACGCTCGGGTCGATGAACATCACGGTGCCGTATGGCCGCCGCGTCAAGTCGGTCCATCGGAACTCGCCGGTCTGCACCGGGACGAGCGTGCCGGGGACGATAGCGCCGAGGGCCTTGGTCCGTTGCGCCAGCGTGCCGTCGTCGGTCAGGCCCGGAATGCGCTTGGCCGTGGGCGGATGCTCGGTCCCGTCGGACGTTGACCAGCTGTTGTTGCCGTCCACCCCCTGTTCGACGACATCGGGGGAGATCCCGAGGATGATGGCCTGGCCGTTGCCGAGCAGCCAGGGCAGTTTCTCTGCGGTGCTGCGCGTGCTGGTGCTGGCGAAGGTCAGTCCGGCGACGATCAGGCCGACGGGCAGCGCGACCATGATCAGCACGAGCACACTGCGGCCCTTGTAGCGCAGGGCGTCGCGACGGGCCATCTTCAGTGAGACCCGCCAACTGGCCAGCCAGCGCTGGAAGCGGCTGCCCGATCGGCTCGGGGGTGCAGGTGCCTCGGGCGCGGCAGGACGCTCGATGATGGAGGTGGTCACGGCTCAGTGCTCCGAGGCGACGAGAAGGTCTTCGGCGACCTCGGCGGGGCCGGTGGTGTCGACGACGACGCCGTCGCGCAGGAAGACCACCCGGTCCGCCCAGGCGGCGTGCCGGGCTTCGTGCGTGACGAGAAGGCCGGCGGCGCCGGAGTCGCAGCGTTCACGCAGGACGCGGAGCACACCCTCACCGGTGTGGGAGTCCAAGGCACCGGTGGGCTCGTCGGCGAGGACGAGGCGGCGATCGCCGACGAGGGCGCGGGCGATGGCGACGCGCTGCTGCTGCCCGCCCGACATCTTGTCGGGGTAGCGATCGGCCAGTTCGACGACGCCGACGGTCTCCAGGACGGCAGCGGCTGCGGCGCGCGCCTCGCGAACGGATGTGCCGTCCAATTCCAGTGGGAGAGAGACGTTCTCGCTGGCGGTGAGCGAGGGGATGAGGTTGAAGTCCTGGAAGACGAAGCCGACCCGGCGGCGGCGCAGGGCCGCGAGCTGCAGGGCGCTCAGCGAGCCGAGCTCCTGGCCCTCGATCCAGACTTCGCCGCTCGAGGCCTTGTCGAGGCCGCCGGCGAGATTGAGCAGTGTCGACTTGCCCGAGCCGCTGGGGCCCATGACGGCCACCAGTTCGCCCGGGAAGACGTCGAGGCTGACGCCGCGAAGGGCGAGGACGGCGGTGTCGCCGTCGCCGTGGGTACGCGTGACATGGGTCAGGCGAAGGATTGGTGCAGTCATTGCGGGGCCCCCTGCATAGGTGCGGTGTCGACGGTGGTTCGGGAGTAGGGACGAGCGCCGCCTGAGGGCCCGGGCCCGGCCGGGCGGGCATACGTGCGGGTCCGGGGTTTGCGTGCCTCGCTGGCGAGGCGGGCTTCGACGTGGTCGAGCCAGCGCACCTCGCTCTCCGCGGCGAAGATCAGGTTCTCCAGGACGAGGACCCAGGCCAGGTCGTTCTCGGTGGCACCGGCGGCCTGCTCGCGGTCGGCCGCCTGCACCTTCAGGCGCGTCAGGTCGCGCAGGTGAGCCACGGTCGCCGTGCGCTGGGTCTGGACCACCCGCGGCACGTCGACGCCCGGGGTGGTGACGGCGATCGCGAGTTTGATGACCAGTTCATCGCGGGGCGTCTCGTCGCGCCGCACCGGGGTCTGCCACCACTGCTGCACCTCACCACGGCCGAGCACGGTCAGGTGGTAGAGGATGCGGCCCTCCTCGTCGGCCTGCGCGTCCTGCTCGACCAGGCCGTCGCGTTCGAGCCGGGCCAAGGTCGTGTAGACCTGCCCGACATTCAGCGGCCAGGTGCCGCCGGTGCGCGCCTCGAACTCGCTGCGCAACTGAGCGCCGTACATCGGCTCCTCGGCGAGGAGGGCGAGCAATCCCAACTTGACCGACATCGTGGCTCCTGGCGTCGTGCGGCCCCTGACTCGGCGTGCATACCGAGTATTAGGGCGAACACCGCGAGACTATACCGGGTATGCAGGCGCGTCAAGCGATGCGGTTGTGATGTGTGAGGCGCGTGTTGCGCGGCCAGGCGAGTGGGGCCCGCGCGCGTCAGGGATGGAGGAGCAGCTTGCCGATGTGGCCGCTGGCTTCCATCTCCTGGTGCGCTTCCGCTGCGCGGGCGAGCGGGTATGCCGCATGGATAACGGGCCGCAGCCGGCCCGCCTCGAGCAGTGGCCACACGTGCTCGCGGACGGCCGCGACGATCGCCGCCTTCTGAGTCAGTGGCCGTGAACGCAAGGAGGTCGCGTGGACCGCAGCGCGCTTGCTCAACAGCAGGCTGAGGTTGAGCTCGGCACTGACGCCGCCTTGCAGACCGATGACGACTAGGCGCCCGTCGAGAGCGAGGGCGTCGAGATTGCGGGCGAGATATTTCGCGCCCATATTGTCGAGAATGACGTCCGCCCCGTGACCGTTGGTGGCGGCCCGGACCCGCTCGACGAAATCCTCCGTGCGGTAGTCGATGAGGATCTCGGCGCCCAAGTCACGGCATACGTCCAGCTTGGTGCGGCTGCTCGCGGTGACCGCGACGCGAGCGCCGGCTTCCCGGCCGAGTTGGATGGCCATCGTGCCGATGCCGGACGACCCGCCGTGGACGAGCAAGACTTCTCCCGCAGTGAGATTCGCGGTCATGAAGACGTTGGACCAGACCGTGCAGGCGACTTCGGGCAGGGCGGCGGCGTCGGTGACCGACACCCCCGTGGGGATGGGTAGGCACTGCGCGGCGGGCGCGATGACGTTCTCGGCGTAGCCGCCGCCGGTCAGCAGCGCGCAGACCTGATCGCCGGCCGACCACTGTGTGACGCCGGCCCCGAGAGCGTCCACGACGCCACTGACTTCGAGGCCCGGATAGGGCGAGGCGCCGGGTGGGGGCGGATAGAAGCCGCGCCGCTGCATGACGTCGGCGCGATTGACGCCCGCAGCGACCACGCGGATGCGCACCTCGCCCGGCCCGGGTTCAGGGGTCGGCACATCGGCGAGGACGAGGGCTTCGGGCCCGCCGGGCTCGGGAATGGTGATCGCGCGCATGGCGTCCACGGTAGGGCTGTGCGCCCGCGTGGGCTCGGGCCCGGCCGTGTGAGGGTGGCCGCAGTCTCAGACATGAACCTGATTACGCAACGTCGTCAGGGGTCCGGGTCCCGCGGAAGTACCGAAGTGACGAAGGAGCGAAGAACGTCGTGGGGTGTGGCCTACCGGCCGTCATCGAGGAGGGCGTCGAAGATCGGCCGGAAGGGACCGAGGTCGATGTCGTTTTCGTCCGCATAGGCCATGACGGATGTGCCGGCGGCCCCCGCGGTCCCCGCGAGTTGCGTGCGTACGCGCTCCTGAACCACGTCGGCGCCGAGTTGAACCGCCCCGAGGAAGACCAAGGGCGTGACGAATACGCCCAGAGCGAGGGCGACGCCGGCCAGACCGCGGCGGGATCCGCGGATCAGGGCGATCACCGCAATGATCAGGCCGATAGTGATGATCACGTCCATCCCCACCCAACCGGTGAGCCACAGCAACCCGTCGCCCAATGGATCCTTGGAGATCAGGCTCACGGAAGCAATGGCCTGGTAGAGAAGGAAGCCGCCGACCACGGTGCCCAGGAGCACAGTGCCGAAGGCGGTGAGCCCGAGTCGGCCGCGGCGTGGCGTCCTTGTCGCTCTCCTCTGTTCCCCAACGGCGACAGCTGTCGCGTAGGGCACCGGAGTCGACGGCTGGGCCCAGGGCGCCAAGTCTTGGGCGGGCATCGCGGATGGGAAGGTGGGCGCGGCGGAACCGGGTATCGTGCCGAAGGCCGGGTAGGCGGGCGAGGCGGAAGCGGGTGTCGTGCCGAACGCCGGATAGAGGGGCGTCGCGGCGCCACCGGCCCAGCCGGGTGCCGCCCCTCCGGATGTGGGCTGGCCAGGGGCGGGGTAGGCATCGGGGTCGGAAAGCCTGAGGTCGTCCGTCGACCAGGGATCGCCCATGCGGTTCACCAGTCCTTCGCGGTGGTCAGCACCACGTCCAAATCGCAGCAGCGTGATGTCCCGCCAACTCTAGGCAGGGCAATGCCCGGACGGATGTCCCCATCTTTGGGGACACCCCTGCCCGAGAAGCGAAACGCAACCTTTAGCCGATGGCAATGGCCAGGACGGCTGGCATTCAGGAATTTGTCCCCCAAAGTGGGGGGCTTTCCCGCTCCTTGCATCATTCACCTTTAGGGATGGGACCCTCCCTCCGAATATTCGCCGGCCGGTGCGTACTCGAATCTCGAAAGGACGAATCGATGGATTGCAAGAAGTGTCACCGCCCACAGCGTGACTGCCCGAGCTGCAATGGCTGCCGGGCTTCGGGCATGTTCGGCAAGCTCACCTGCAGCAAGTGCAACAACACCGGCCTCGTATGCAACGAGCACGCAGGACATCACGGACGCTGACCTCCATGGCCAACTGGGCGTCCCTGGTCGACTACGTCAACCGCAACTACAAGATCGCCGATCAAAACGACACCATGGTGAAATTGATCTTCAATACCGGCGACCTTCGAAGCCAGGTCATCTTCGTGTGGAAGTCTTCTCTCATGAATGGTGCCGAAGAATGGGTCACCTTCGAATCGCCCTTCGCCGAAATCGCACAAGTTGACCTCGGCACCGTGCTCAAGGAAGCCAGCAATTTGGTGTGCGGAGGCCTGGGGCTGGTGGGCTCAATGCTGACCTTGCGGCATTCGGTGCCGCTGCAAAACGCAAGATCCCAATGAGATCGACCGGCCACTTGCGCTGATCAGTGGAAGTGCGGACCGTCTGGAGCGCCAGTTCGTCGGCACGGATCAGTTCTGAGCCCCTCTCCGGGCCTGACGACCGGCCGGACGAGGAGCGGGGACACTGCGTCGTCAGGCCTGTCGTCAGCCTGTCCCTCAATGTGAGGACTGGTCGCCGGCCGATCGCTCCGGCACGTTGACACATGGCCTGCCGGGCGAGGTGGCCGGTGCCAGTGCAACCCCGCGTACAGAGGACGATTCATGAGCTGGGACTTCAACAATCCCTCGGGCCTGGGCGGCGACGCGGCGACCGGGGGGGCCTTCTCCACCTCGGGCAACGCGAACTTCGACTGGGCGGGTGCCAGCACCTCGACTCCCGAGGCTCAGGGCGGTAGTGCCTTCGGATGGCCGGCGGGCAACGAAGCGGCCTCCCTGTCGGACACCATGTGGTCGGGCGACACCGGGTTCATCGACCCGAACGGTGTGACGCTTGCCGCAACGCCGCTCCCGCCCGGCAGCCCGCCCGTTCCTTGGATCGCGGGCGCTGCCGCGAGCGCGGTGGTCGCCCTGGCCGGCGCACTGGTTGCCGCCTTCGCCCTCTCCGGCTCAGTGCCCGTAGCGGCCGCTAGTTGGGTGCTGGCCGGCCCGGCCGCCGTGCTGCTTCTCGGCGAGTTCGTCAAACGCGATGAACGCCAGCGTGCTCGGGCCTTCTACAAGGGGGACTGGGCGCGCCCGGCGTCCATCGCCGTCGGCGTGGTCGCCCTCCTCGCCGTCGGCGTCGCGGCCTACGTCATCGCCGACTGGGTGGCGACGCGATGAGCCCCTTGATCCGTATGGCCGCGGCGACGGTTCTCGCCATGGGCGCACCTGGCGCGCTGGCCGTGCTGCCTCAGGCCGCCGCGGCACCGATGCAGCCGCGATATTCGGCCCTCCCGGCGGAATCGGGCTCCTCAGCAGGACTGGCCAAATTCGGCGCCTGCCTATATGGCAAGAAGACGGCCGATGTCGTCCTGTTGCTCGATGAGTCCGGTTCGCTCCAGGGCAGTGACCCGGACGGTGCTCGCGTCACCGCTGCGAAATATCTCGTCAAGCAGTGGAGCGCCCTCAGTCTGGAGACCGGGGTCAAGATCGCCATTCAGACGATGGGCTTCTCTGGCGGCGTCCAGGACGCGAGTGGTCGCTGGCTGGATGCAGGCAGAGACCTCCCCCAACTGAAGAATGATCTCGATGGCTTCCGGACCCGCGACACCGGTCAGCAGACCGACTACTGGATGGCGCTCGATGGCGCTCGGAAGGCACTGACCCAGCGAGCCGCCAAGGGCGGATCCAGCTGCCAGGCGGTGCTGTGGTTCAGCGACGGCAAGCTCGACGCCTTCGCCACCTATCCCAACGCGGACGGCAAGAACATCGTCAAGCCTTATCTGGACAAGAAGACCGACGACGCCACGGCCAATGCGGCCGCGGCCAAGGACCTGTGCCGCAAAGGCGGGCTCGCCGACCAGGTGCGCTCGTCCGGCATCGCCACCTTCGGTATCGGTCTGGCGGCGAAAACTGCCACCGCCGATGACCTGCAAATGATGCGGTCGATCGCCCTCGGCGAGAACAACTGTGGAGCGGTCTCCGCCAAGGGCACCGGCGACTTTCACCTGGCCACGGACATCGACCAACTGATCCTGGCGTTCGACGCCCTCCGGGCGCCCGGCAGTGTGACCGTCGAACAGTTGCGCAAGGTGTGCCAGGGACAGATATGCCCGACGCAAGCGCACAAGTTCGTCCTGGATGACTCGATCACGCGCGTGCACGTGGCGGCATCGGCGAATGCCGACGGTCTCAAACTCTTTGTGGTCCCCCCGTCGGGCAAGGCCGTCGAGGTGCCGATGGCCGGGGAGACCCAGACCACGGTCGGGCCGGCGACCGTCGCTGGCGACGGCTTGACGCCGCATACGGTCTCGCTGGACTTCGGCAAGAAGGAATCCTGGACCGGTGAATGGTCGGTCGTCTTCGTCGACCCGAACGCGAAATCCGCGAACGCCCAGTCGATCACCAAGCTCGAACTCTCCGCCGACATTGAGCCCGTCGTCACCTTGCCGGCCGGCAAGATCTACGCCGGCCGGCCCAGTGATCCGGTCAAGATCGGTCTGCAGAGTCATGACGGCAAGCCCATCGACCCGGCGTCGCTCCTGGGCAAGGTCGCCTTCTCGGCCGTCTTCACCGACGCCGCCGGCACAGAGATCCCGGTGGCCACGGATCTCGATGCCGCGGCCTTGGCCAAACCCATGGTCATCGACCTGACGGATGCCGCCGAGGGCACGGGCACGCTGACGGCCAGCGTCAACCTCACGACCGCCGAGGTCAAACCCGCCAAGGGCAAGGCCATCCCGGGGACCAAGATGGCCCCGGCCACGGCAAACTTCGATGTTCCGGTGCTGCCGCCATTGGGGTTCCCGGTCATCGGCGACAAACTGACGTTCGGCACCGCGACCGGCATTGCCAAGCTCGAGACCACCATCAAGGCCACGGGTCCGGGGTGCGTCTGGTTCGACGCCCCACAAGTCACCGCCTCCCCGGAGAAGGCCGGAACGGTCGGTGTGTCGAGCTCGGCCGGCAATGCCGCATCGTGCGTGCAATTGGCCGAAGGCGAGTCGAAGGACATCCCCGTCACCTTGACCACGACGGCGGCAGCCAATGGCTCGGTCAATGGCACCATCACCGCCCACCTCGCCCAGACGGACAAGCTCGCGCAGGCGCGCACCAAGTCGGTGGCCTTCGTGGCGGACCTCGACAAACCCGCCAACCCCACGACGAAGTGGGCGACTTTCGCCCTAGTGCTGTTGGGTGGGATCGGGGTCCCGCTGGCCCTGATGTACCTCGTCAAACGGGTCAACTCCAAGATCCCCGCCCTCCCCCTGCTGGGCGGCACCTTCGATGTGGCCGTGGAGAACGGCCTGGTCACCCGCGCCGGTATGCCGTTCGCCCTGCAGCCATCGGAGTTGCGCGATCCCATCGTGGTCCCCACGGGCGGGGCGACCGCGCTGACTGTGGGCGAGGCCCACCTACGGGTCCGCAATGGGTGGTTGCCCTTCGGGCCTGGCTCGGTGCTCGCAGCGGTTGCCGGCGCAGTCGGCGTCTCCCAGAGTCAGTCCGGCCCGCGCAAGGACGGTGGGGCCGAACTGCCGCTCGCCATTCACAACAATTGGGCACTCTTCACTGCTCCCGAGCGTGGCCCGGGTCAGGGTCGTCTACTTCTTCTCGTCAGTGCGGATGCGCCTCCCGAGAAGCGCCAGGACATGATCGACCGCGCGCTCGCTGAGGTGCCGAAGCGGCTGGAGGCTTTGGCGGGGGCGCCTGCGGCGGCTGGACCAAGTGGTCTGGTCGACCCTGGCGGTGCCGGCGGTGCCGGCGGACCCTTGCTGACCGACCCGGATGGCGGGTGGGCCTCGCCGCCGCCCGCGGGCGGCGGATCATGGGCCGTGCCGGCGACGTCCGGTGCGGGCACCGATTCCTGGCAGGGCGGGCAGGACCCATGGAGTCAGGCACAGCCTGGGCCGAGCACCTCAGGTGGCGATCCGTGGTCGCCGTCGCCGTCCGGGACTGTGGCCTCCCCATGGGGCGAACCGGCCCCCTCGCAAACGATGGCCGCGCCGTGGGGCGAGCCGGCCTCGTCGCAGACCATGGCCGCGCCGTGGGGCGAACCTGCGGCTTCAGGGACCGTGGCCGCTCCCTGGTCAGGCACGCCCGCCCCATCGAACGGTCCGATCGCAGATCCGTGGGCCGCCCCGAGCGCAGCGAGCGCAGATCCCTGGGCCCTACCTGCCCCGGGCGGTGATCCCACGACAACGCCGCAGACCGGCCTCGACGCAACCGCGCCTCGGACGGCTCGCGGCACCACCCCGCCCGACTTCGACAACCCGGCTCGCTGACCGCGACCCAAAGGAGCCTTCTGTGCGCAATATCCTCTTCGTCGGCTGTGGCGGTTCGGGTGGGGCCCTCCTGGGCTACCTGATGGACCAGCTTCGCTCGGACTTGCGTCGCCATGGCATCGAGCAGTTGCCTCGTGGCTGGGGATTCATTCACGTCGACTGCCCGCCGGCCCCGGATGCGATGGCGCCCGGTCTGGGAACCGTCTGGGATCTCGGGGGCCGGTATATCGCGCTGGCCCCACAGGTGGGCTCCTATGCGATCGTCGACCGCGCCGTCACCAGCGGCAGCGCCATGGGCGAGATCGCCACTTGGGCGCCGCGGCGGCCCGATCGGGTCACGGTGCCGATCCAACTGGGCGCCGGCCAGCAGCGTGTGCTAGGGCGGGTGCTCCTTGCCTCTCGTGCACCAAGCCTGCTGGAGCAGTTGAAGGCGGCCGTGGACGTGATGAAGTCCGCGGAGGCCACCAGTGAGATGTATGCCGCTGCGCAAGCGCTCGGCGAGCCCTATGACGCGTCGTCAGCGGCTTACACCATCGTCCTGTCCTCGATGGCCGGCGGGACGGGCGCCTCCATCGCGCTCGATGTCTGCCGAATCCTAGGCCAGATCGTCGACAGTTCGATGATGTCGGTCTTCATGTGCTCACCGGACGTCTTCGACTCGATCCCGGCGTCGCTGCGCGCGGGCGTGCGACCCAATGCCCTGGCCATGCTCGGCGAGATCGTGGCCAGCCAGCTCGGCGAGTCGCATGAGCACGATCTCGCCCTTCTTGCGGCTGTGGGGGCGCCCGTCACCGGTGCCGCGCCGGTGCCCTTTGCCCGAGTCATCCCCGTCGGGCGCTTCCTGGGCACCGCGGGGACGCCTTTCGGCGACGGCAGTATGCAGACGATCTACCGCGGGGTCGGGCAGTGCCTGGCGGCGCTCTCGGTCAGCGATAAGGCGCTGGACAATTACCGCAAGTTCATCCTGGAGAATTTCACACCACGCGCCCACACCAGGGTCTCAGCCTTCGGCTGGGGTGCGCACAGCAACCCCGACATTCAATGGGGGTCGATCGGCTACGCGTCGTTGTCGATGGGACGTGATCGTTATGCGGAGTATGCCGCTCAACGCATGGCGCGCGCGGCGCTCGATCACCTCATCGGTGGCCACCTGCAGAAGGGCAACCCCAACTCCGGACAGTTGCAAGCCCGCGCGATGGTGGCCTCTCAATGGCCGTATGCGTGCACCCAACTGGGCCTGCCGGTCGGCGGTGGCCAAGACCCGCAGGCCCTGGCGCGGTGGGTCTACGACATCGGCCTGCCGCGGCAGAAGTCCGCTCAGATGGCCCGGGCCGTCATCGAGCGCGGCTTTACCAACGAGATGCCCATGGCACCCGCAGGCATGCCGTCCGAGCAGTACATGCCGACCCTCATGGGCTTCCTCAACTCCCGGCGGGCCCGGCTGGGCCAGCTAACCAAGGACGCTGCTTATGCCGACGCGTACACCTGGTCGGGGCAGTTCGTCCAGCGCGTCGAGCACGTCATCGGCGAGGCGATCGCGACCCACGGCCTGGTCTATACCAAAGAGCTACTCGCCGCCTTGCAAGAGCACCTCTCCGGGAACTACGGAGCGACCGGGTTGGCCGCTCTCGGCGCGCAGACGCCGGATGCCGAGCAGATCCCGGCGGCAGTCGGCGAGTTGTTCCAGAACATGCGTGGCGTCATCAACCGGGGTCAAGAGGTCGTGGACCAGGTGCGCGATCGCTATTACCACGTGCTCGACGGAGCCGCCCGTGGTCAGTGGTGCACTCTCGTCGCGCAGGTCCTCGCTGACGTGTCAGCCAATGTTCTCGCACCGTTGGACGAGGCGGTGCAGTCCGCGCTGCGCGAGGTCGAGACTGCTCAACAGGTCGCGGCCACCCGCACGGGATTGGCGACCGTCGCTACCTCCCAGTACCCGCTGTGGCCGTCGGACTCCGATGTCATCGTCGATGCGCGATGGAGCGCGGCCGACAACGAAGTTCTCCTGACGCCGGCCGCAGCCTTCCCGGAGCAATATCTCCGCGATCTCGCTGCGGCCAGCCAGTCCGAGAGCGACGGTGCACCCCCGCCGGCCGCCGAGGCCCGGCGCCGGACAGTTCGGGCAGTAGTCACCGGGATCTGGCCGACGGCCGGCGGATACTCACCGCCTGCTGGGCTGATCTCCACGGATCCACAATTCGTGGCCAAGTCCCTGCCGATCGACCCGTCGACCGGACGTCCACAGATCCCGGCCCGGGCCGTGTATGCCGTTCACGTCTCCGCCACCGAGGTCCTCGACCGGGCTCGGCAATACGTCAATCGGACGCAATCGTCCTTCTCGATCTTTGTCCAGGAATCGATTCGCTCGTATGTCGACTCCGGCGGCGGACAGCGCAGCGGCGAGGTCGTCGGCAAGTTCCGACAGGTCCTGACCAAGGCGGTCCCGTTCGCACAGGTCAGCCCGCAGGTCGTCGACGAGGTCCACGACGGGCCCGCGACCGTGAACTTCTTCTTCTCCGACATCCCCTTCGCCGGCCTGCCGATCGCGGCCGACCTCGAAGCCCTCGTCACGCAGGACTCCACGGTCGATGCCTTGACCACGCAGAACCTGACACTCGCCCTGAGCCAGGCTCCGGCGACGCGCATCGACGTTTTCGGCTACTACCCCAACGAGTTGCCGGTTGTCTATTCCGGCCTTCTCGAACCGACCCGCGCGCAATGGGCGCAATCGCTTTCCCCCGACTCGAAAACGACCTTCTGGCACGGTCGGCGCAGCCGCCCCCTCGGAGCCGCCCTGGCGATGAGCAAGGCCGAGCGCCAGGCCATGATCGCCGGGTGGTTCCTCGGACAGATCACCGGCGAGATCGACATTCCCGCCCCGCCCTACAGCCAGCCGGTCCGTGTCTGGGACCATCACAAGAACACCTGGCAAGCCTTCCCCAACCCGCTGCTCACGCCACCCGAGCGCTTCCTGCGGAATTTCGACTGGCTGCCGGCGGTGCTCGAGTCGCACCTACTCGCCGTCGCCAACTTCGGCGCCAGCCCTGTTGGTCAATCCATGGCGCCCTACGAATCGCTGCGCAGCCTGTGGGATGACAACCCGAACGGCCCCACGCAGATGGCAGCCGGCATGTTCCGGCTGCGCGCATCGGATGCGATCGCGAAGTGGTTGACCGACGGCAAGACCCCCGCCGGTCCCGGCTCCCGGGTCCCCGGCCCAGAAGCCTCATCCACTGGCGAAGATCGCCGGACCGCGGC
Organism: Nostocoides vanveenii; assembly: GCF_039531165.1. NCBI lineage: Bacteria > Bacillati > Actinomycetota > Actinomycetes > Micrococcales > Intrasporangiaceae > Nostocoides > Nostocoides vanveenii. Next base: position 72,072 of record NZ_BAAAPN010000029.1, read on the forward strand.
GCTGGAGTGGCTCAACTCGATCCTGGGCCTGGTGGGCGATCACTTCGACGCCGCCGGCGCCGGTGAATTCGCCCGGATCACCTCGCCGGATCAGCGCGAGCGGGTGCCCTATTTCCGTGATCTCGCGCCCGACCTGATGGGCGTGCTCCCGCAGTTGATCGAGATGGTCACCACCGCCTCGATCGGCGGTTCCACGACCGGCAACTCCAGCTTGATGAACTCGACGTTCTAGGGACAAGGACCGTATGCCGATGAACGACTTGACCATCATCGTCACCGAGGACCCGGTGCTCGCGGCCATCCCGGCCGCCCTGCGGGACTGGTCGGCTGCCGGGCTGATTCGGCCGTTCGTCTGGATGCCGCCACCGGGGGCCGGCCTGCGCGGCGCGGAAGCGCGGTTGGTGGAGGCGGGCGAGGTGACGGTCTGGTCGCCCGGTGACCTGCTGGCCCGGCGATCCCCTCATCACGTGCGCGTTGTGGCGCTGACCAGCGACCTCGCTACCGGCGTGGCCTCCACCCGGGCCGCGGAAGGCGTCCTCGCCGGTGTCAGCGCTGCCGGTGGTGAGATACGGACCACCAAACTGCATCTCGTGCTGACCCGGCTCGGGGTTAGAGTCGGCGAGTTGACGGGCATCGAGGGGTGGCACAACCTGCTCATCTCGCCGGACGACGCCGCCGGGCCGACCCGCCCGCACAACACCTTGGAGGGCGCCGCGAGCGGTGAGGATCTGGCGCGTTATGCGCTTCCGGCGGTCGCCGTCCTCGGCGCCCTGTTCGACAGCCAGGATGCCGGGCCGCTGGATCAGCAGGCGCCCCCGCCGGGCCGCCAGTTCCGGGTCCTGCGCGCCTTCGCGCGTCACCTGGATGGGACCGATGTGCACGAAGCCCTTCAGAGGCAGGCGCTCGGACTCGCCGATGGCTATCCGCTCGTGCTCGAGGGCGGCACTACCCCGGCGACCTATATCGAGAACATCGACCACGCGAATCAGCAGATGTCCGATGCCGTCTGGGCTCGCCACCAGGACGTCTACCTCAGTGCGCGCCGTCGACCGGAAAAGGCCCCCGTCGAAGACCTGGGCTTCTTCAAAGCCTTCCGGATGCTGTGGTCCTTCCTGTGGGCGGCGCTGAAGAATGCCCCGGCCGCGTGGGCCGACAAGGTCATCTATACGGCCAAGTATCGCTTTGCCAGCGCGGCGACTGGGGCGATCTTCGGCCAGAACAGTGCCTTCGCGGTCGTCGTCGGCGGTGTGCGTGGAGGCCCGGGCAGCAGCTGGGAGAACCAGATCCAGGCTCTGGCCAACATCGAGAACTCGCTGCCGCAAGCGGAGGGCCATCAAGTCCATGCCCGCTTGGACGGCCTGTGGATGGACGTCGTCGCCGGTGGCTTGACGCTACTGGACGGACAGGCGCGCGGGGGACTGGAGGCGCCACGGATCGGGATGGAAACCGGGGTCCTTCGCTTCGGTCGGATGCTGGCTCCTTCCCGTGCTTCCGACTCCTTCACCGAGATCCCCGGCGCGGTGCGGGCCGCCGTCCCGAACGACTCGCTCGCGCCTTACGACACGATGTCCGTCAACCGCTTCGGCCGGGCAGTGAGTGCGATCGCCGCGGATCCGTTGGCCGGTGCCGAAGCTACCTCGACGCTGGAGAGCTTCTCGGGGTGGTGGCAACGGATGCGCACCACCTACACGGCGAAAGTTGCGCAGCGGCTTTCCAGTGAGTTCGAGGCTCGGTTGGCCGAGATCGCGGAGTACACCAAGATCCTCGAGGCGGCCGCAGCGACTTCCGGGCTCCCCGAAGAGATCCGGCGCCAGCAAGTGCGCCTGGCCAAGCGGCTGCGATGGCTCCTGATCGGGCTTGTTCTCCTCGTGGCGGCCACGGTGACGCTTGGCGTGCTGGCCTTGATCGGCTGGGTGGTTGTTGCTATCGCCGTCACCGTGTGGATCTTGTGCTGGCTCCTTGGGTCCGTGCTGACTTTCATGCGGGCTCAAGCGAAACTCTTCCAGCTCAAGAACGCACGGGCCGAGGCACTCAGCAAGGCGGCTGCTGCCGAGTTCAATCTGGCCGCGGCCATCCGTGACGCCCGCCGGTGCGGTGACGCCTATCGGCTGCTTCAGCACTGGGCGGAGGTGCTTGCGCTCTTCGCAGGGGACCCGCTGGGGCGCGGGGGGACCCAGGCCGTGGAGAGCCGCACGCCGGGCACCGATCACCCGCTAGCGATCCAGTTCGGGAAGGCCCTGGTCAATGACGCAGCGATCGCCCGCACCGCGGTCGAGTTGCGGCGTCAGGTCTTCCCCGTCGGCTGGCTCGACCCTGTGTGGGATACGTATTTGCGCTCGTCCGGGAATCTCATCGGGACGCGCGGGAGCGTCCTCCTGGACGACCCCCGCCTGCTCTACAAGCAGCGCGCAGTGCAGGAGGACGTCCTGCTGCCGATGTGGGTCGACGCCCTTGGCGCCCAGGGCGTTCCCGGTCGGGCCGGGGATCAGCTCTGGCAACAGATCGTGAGTCTTCTCCACGGCCCCGGACGCGAAAGGCTCGATCAACTACTGGCAACGGTTCGCGTCGAGACAGGAGCGTCGACCTCGCTCGGGGAGTTCCTCGGTGGCCTGACCGCCCGGGTGACCACACCGACCATGTTCCCCAGCCAACTGTTCTCCGCTTCCGGCGTGACCGGTGGCATGCCGACGCCCCTCGCCCCCTGGTTGCAGGAGCGAGTGGACGGCCTGTCGCGGACGGTGGTACTGGTTCAGTTCTCCGACGCCATGGCGCCGGAGTTCCTTCGGTCCGATATGCCGATCCTGCCGGACCCGGTGCCACCCCCCATTCCGCTACCCGACGACGAATTCTCGCGCTCTGCGGTCCCGCCGCGCGCTTCTGCCCCCCCGGTGCGCCCCGCGCTGGGCAATAGCACCTTCTGAGGGACCAAGGGGACCCACCGTGCGTGCAACGAATGACTGCATCCTGCTCAGTTGGCGCGCCGCGATGCTCGCGCGCGGGGTCGCTCCGCTGCCGACGGAACAGGAACTGCGGCAGATCTGCGCCCAAGGCCAGATTCCGGACCCACCCTCGCCGACCATCGCCCCGTGGGTGCATGTCATCGCCTTCTTGCAGGCCCAGAGCAGATTCGGTGTCACCTGGGAGAGCCTGCACCTGACCCCGGACCTGCTCACACCGCGACCGGTTGCCCCGACGCCGCAGCCGCAGACCGGCCAGGCTGCCCTTCCATCAGCCAACGCTGCAACGCCATCACCTGCCACCTCCACGCCCGAGGCGCGGGCGATGGAGCAGTTGCGGGCGTGGCGCAGCGACGCCGAAGCGAGCGGTCGTCTCAAGCAGGGTGGCGTGACGGATGGCCAGCTGATGTTTCTCGTGCGTTCGCTGGCGGCGCCCGAGGACGTCGGCCGGCGCGTTCGGGCCCTGGCGCCGTTCGATGCGGAGTTGTTTGCGCTGATCACCGATGCGCTTGGCCGTGCCCCGAGGCCGGCGAACTCGGCCGCGGACGATCTGGGCCGGACGCGGCCGAGGAGCGCACTGGGCGGGGCGGGCATACCGCCGGCATCGCAGGCCACGCCCGGGGCCCGGCACGCCGAGCCATCGCCCGCCCCCACGGTGCCCCTGCAGAGCGCTGCGCCACTCCAGCTCGCGACCCAGGAGCGGCCTGAAGTCCAGGCCGAGCACGCCGCATGGGTCCCCGGCACCGATCCGGTGTATCCCCCCGCCGACGGGATGCGGCGGGCCACCGCGCCGGCGGGACCTCCGAACCGCACGGCCAACCCGGCGCCCGCACCTTCGCCCACGTCGCCGCCGGAAGTCGAGCCGGCGTCGCGCATCGGGTCCCCGACCAATCCTGGCACCGCACCAGTCACATCGGGCTCCGATGGGTCCATCGGCTCCAATGGGTCCATCCCGCCACGGTCCGTCATCACGCCCGTGCAACCCGCAGCCGACCCAGAGCCGGCGCCGACCGCTACCACAACAAGCGGCCCGGTGGACACTGTCCACGGTTCGGTGGACTCCGCCGGAGAGCTGCTCGGCGGCTACGCGGAGGCCATGAGCGTCGCGGACCAGCCCGCCACGACCATCGTCGAGCAGGTGGTCGAGGAGGGGCAGGTCACCTATCGCTGGCCCGCCCTGCCCGGAATCGTCACGATTTTCCGAGTTGTCGTCTCCGACGCCCAGCGTCCGCTGGTCCCGGAGATGGGTGACATCCTCCTCGCCACAACCACTACCTCGGCGCTCGATCCGGCACCGGTCAACTCCCTCTTCCGATTCGTCCAGATCTGGGCCAATTCCGGCAGCACCGTAGCCGAAGCCAAGGCTGCTCAACCGCAGTTGCACGCCGAGTGCGTCCGGGTCGGCGGGGTGACTGAGGCCTCGGGGACGGCCGACTTCGGCCAGGTCTCTCTGGTGTGGGCGGCACCCGGTGGTGCTCAGCGCGTCCGCGTCTACCGCTTGCCGGATGGCGTCAATCTCACTCTTGGGCACGCGGCATTCGAGATCAGCACCGATCGTGACAACCTGACGGGGTGCCTCGATCGTGGCGGCACGCCAGGGGCGAGCTACACCTATCGGATGATCGTCGAGGCGCGTGACGGAACCGGTGCCGGACATACCTCCGGTCCGGTTGATGTGCGCCTGGAGTGGCCGGCCGTCATCCGCGAAATCACCGACCTCGCCGTCCACGTGGTCCGCTACCCGACGCAGTACGACCCCGGTGAGGTCGATCTCGAGTGGACCCAGCCGCCGGTGAGCTTGAGTCACATCTTCCGGATTGAGGAGCCGGTCGGTCCCGGGATTCTCGGCGTCAAGGTCGACAAAGGGGCATTGCCCCAGATGGGCTTCACCGACGTCGAACGGTGCCGCAACCCGATCGAGTTGCCCGACGCCTCGGGCAAGGTGCGCATGCTCGGGGTGGTCTGGCCGCCAAACTGGGCTCGAATCTACTTCGTCCCGGTCACCATCCTGGGTCAGCAGGCGCTGCCCGGCACGCCGGTCAGCAGCGAGTGCATCGTCCCGCCCGGCGACCCGCGACTCGTCGATCGGGTGACCGAGCAGGTCGTCACCTTCGTCTGGCCACCCGGCGCCACATATGTCCGCGCTCACCTCGGACCGCTGGGTGCCGCGCCTCAGGACATCTGCGCCGGAACCTGGCACACGCAGGTCTCGGAGGAGGATTACCGTCGCCACGGCGGGCTGCGGCTGCAATTGGCCCCGACGCAGGACATGGCCGTCTTCCTGACCGCAAGTCGCGGTCAGACCGTCAGCGAGGCGGTCACCGTGCCGCTGACTCGACGGCTGCGCATTCAGTACGCGGTCGAGATCCGTCGCCGGATGCGGGTGGGACCGGTCGACTATGCACGGGTCGCCGTCTGGGCGCCTAATGATGCCGTCCAGGGGCCACCGCCCTTCGTGGTCGTCTTCCGCGACGACCGCCTGCCGATGCATGCTCGCGACGGCACCATCCTCGGCACCGTTCCCGACGAAGCGGCGGACGGCTCCGCCCCGATCCAGGCCTTCCGGCCGGCCACCTTGACCTATAGCCCCGACATGCCGAAGTGGCGGATCCTGGTTCCGGGCGGCGTGGCCCGCGGCTATCTCCGCGTCTTCGTATCCCCCGGGGTTCCGCCTGAGCTGGCCCGCCGCATCGTGGTCCTCGACCCACCGGTCGCGCAGCTGAGGTGGGGCTGATGACGGATGCCGTCCGCGCCGCGGCCGCCGATCGGTTTGTTCAGATGGCCTACACCTCCGGACAAACGGGCTTCGGCATCCATTCGGCCGTAGGGGCTCCGACGCAGGCCGAAAGCGATGTGATCGTCAGCGGTGCGGATCCGTCGCGCACCGACTTCGGCCAGCCGTTGCCCCGCTTCGCGGCGCCCGAGGAAGTGGCGCGCTTCAACCGCAACCTCGTCGCCTACCCGGTCGCGCCCGGGGAGTCGGCGATCTGGCATACGGCCCCCGCGGGCGCGGACGAAAGCGGACGGACTGGGAATGTCTTCGTGCACGCGATCCTCGACCGCGATGCCGGAACGGATGCCGTCCGCGCTGTCGATCGCTGGCGTTCGCCAGGCTGGGTGACGCCTTTCGGCGCGGCAGAAGTGCGGGCGAGTGCATTGCCAGAACTGGCGCCGGGGCCTGGGCCTGCCGTTGGCGGCCGCCAGGTGTGCGATTTCCTGCTCGACCCCACGACCTGGCGGTTGGCGGTGCTTTCGCGGTTACTGGAGGAACTCGCACTGCCTCGCGGCGCTCGGGGCCCGGTTGTCCTGGGCGTGGATTCGCCCGATCACGGCGCCTTGTGGGTCGGCGCGGTAGCCCACCTGATGTCACCCAGATCCGCCGCCCAGATGGGGTTTGGAGTATGGGAGACGCCGCGGGCGCTGCAGCCGGAGCGGATCGGCCGATTCGACCTGGTCTGCATGTCACCGCGCGACCTCGCAGAAGTCCGGGAGCGTTTCCCGCAGGTCACGGCCTTCGCGACGAGCGACGACTTGGCTCCTCGGGATTGGTCGCCTGGGGACGAGCGCGGGGAACTTGCCTGGGGGGCGTTGGCCCTGGGCATGTTGAGCCTGGCCGACGACCCGGTGGAGGTCCTCGACGAGATCGACGCCCTTGCTGCCCGCGTCGGCGATCGGGCGCTGGCTCGGTACTGGCCGCTGGCCATGGCCATGGCAGGACGGATGGATGCCTGGGACTTCCTCTCCCACCCCATCGCCGCCGCATTGCGGGCGGGCAGCCCGCCAGAGTTGGCCGTCTGCCCCGACCTCCTGGACTCGACTGCGGAACTGGTGGGACGGCATACGGGCTCGACCACCGGAGAGTCCTGGGCGGCGTTGAACGAGTGCGCTCCGGGGCCGATTGCGCATGTCCTGCAACGGATTTACCTCGGCCGAGCACTCGCGGATGACGCGTGGTTGCTCCAGGAAGGTGGCGCGCCGGCCCGGCGCGATCCCGGCTGGAACCCGGCCGCCGACCCGGCGCTGGCCACTGGGCTGACACGGGCGATCGAGCGCGCGGCGGCCCTTTCCGACCCGATCACGCGTGCCGTGGCCGCCGTCAGCCTGACGGACTTGATCATCCGGACCGGCTGGCCCAGTCACGACCCCGACGCCCTGGCGGTCGGTCGGCTGCTCCCGTTCCTGGCGGGGGCACTTCGACCCGTGCTGGCGGATACCTCCGCCCGCGAGGTCTTCACCGCCGGGTGCCAACCCGACGGCGACACGCTCGTGGTGATACGTGCGGCGCTTGCCGACTGGCCCCTGGACATCGCGGCCGCGGCGGGGGTCGGGAGGCGATTGCCTGTGGCGGTCCTGGCCTGGCTCTACCCGGAGGGTCCGGCGGCGGGGCCGATTCCGGAGAGCCTGTCGTTGCTCGACGTCGAAGCGTTGGCCCTCGCGGCCACGGGTGCCCGCGATCCAGAGTTGCGTCAGAAGGGTCGTGAGCGATTGCTCACCGAAGCCATCTCGTTGCACGAGGAGCAGTTCGCGCAGGAGCGCGCCGACCTGATCGCCGTGGTCGATCAGTCGAATCCCTTGGTGGCGTCCGAGCTGCGGCTCCTCCGAGCCAACGGCTATCGGCCGACCGACAGCCAACTCGCCGCTGCCATCTTGCGTGGGCGTCTGGGTGAAGCGGACGACGTCTTCGCCCTCCTCACGGAGGCGTCGGCGCAGGGCGATCGACCGGCCATCGACCGGGCACTGCGTTGGCTGCCCCTGGTGCGATCCGGGCCGGCGTGGGGGGCGCCGACCTTCGACGTCGCAGCCCGAACGTATGCGCCGAACACCATTGCCGCCCTCTCGGAGCTCTGCCGAACGGCGCGATCGCCGGTCGGGCCACTATGGGCAGCTCATCTGGCCTGCGCGGTCGAGTTGGCGGATGTTCGTAGTGGAGAGCACGGCTTCTTGGCGAGCATGATGCCGCCGCCAGGCACTCTCGCACCTGGGCTGGATGAGTTGTGTGCTGCCGTCCTGGAGTTGCCCATGACCGATGTGCAGTGGTGCTTCGACCGGATCGACCAGATCACCCTCCGGGCCGTGTTGTCTGACCCGGATTTCCCGAGGCCGATCACCTCATCGCCCGCCACGCTTGCCCACCGCCTCGCCGACGAGGACGGACGACCGGCCGTCGTGGCCGGGCTAGAAAGCTTCTATGCCGGCATGGTCAAGGAGGACCTGGTGGGCACCAGGGACGCGCTATTGGGCCTCGTGCAGGAGTCCTTCCCGGATGACCCCGAGGTGGCCGACTTCGCCCGATCTTGGTTCGCCACGACGAGCGGCAGCAAGGGCATGGGCGATCGGCTCCGCCACGCCGGTGGACGCTTCTTCGGCAAGTCGAGCCCGACAGCTTCGGTGTGAGAGGGAGAAACTAGATGACCAACTACGAACTCGGGAAAGCCCCCGTCGGTCTGCGGGCTGGTCGCGTCATGGTTGCGGCATCGTTGGGTGGCGAGCCGGTGACGATCCACCTGCGAACTGCCGATCCGGCGGTGTCGATCAAAGGCCTTTGGACCCAGCACGGCGCGGGATATATGGGCATGTTCAACAGGCCTTCGACTGAGTTGCCCAAGCAGGTGACGCTGAGCGTGGCCCGCGCTGACGGACGTCCCTTCCCTGCGGAACCGCGTCTCAATGTGACGGCCACGGTCGGTCTCGACTCGGTCTCGTGGACGGTCGCAGGGCTCGGCGGGATGCCGGTCGCAGATGTGGTCACGCTGAGCGTCGACGACGACTGGTTGACCTTCGCTCGACCAGCGGGCATCGAGCCGCCCAATGACAATCTCACCGGCGGTGCTGCGTCGATGGCGGCGGCGGCGCGCCAGATCCTCGGGGTCGCCAGCGTCCCGCCCACCCAGCGGGCGCACGTCGTTGTTGCCGTTGACCCCTCGGGTTCGATGAAAACCCGTCAGGTCCGCTCGAGCCTGAATGAGGCACTCGAGGCCATGGCCGGTATCCACGCGGTCCTCGGGGGTGAGGGCAAGCGACTGGAGTGGTATCTCGCCACCAGCCCGCCCCGGCGCTACGACGATCCGGAGGCTCTGCTCGCGGCGCTGGAGGAGGCGGCATACGGGCTGGGATCCTCGCTCGATCTGCCGAGTCTGGCACCGTCGAACGGCAACGAACTCAGTGTCGTCTACCTGATCAGTGACGACGTGCCGGGCTCTCTCGCCCAGTTCGCCGACGTGGATATGCAGGCGCGCCACCTCGTGGTCGTCGCCAACCCGGCTACTGCGCCGGCAGCCCTGGGGCCGGTCGATGTGACCGTATGGCCGGCTGGCCCACTCGATGATTCCCGCCGCCCGGCACTTGCCAAGGACCTCCTGCGCGGATGTTTCGACGCCAATAGCGCCTGTGGGCGGGCGGTGGGCGCGTGAGTAAGTGCCCCCTGTGCTTCAGCGACGTCGACCCGGGGCGGGCCCGTTGGCAGTGCATGAACCGCGAGTGTGCGGGTCCGGCATCCCCGGAGCCCCTGGCCACGAGCTATCTCGGGCACGAGATGACTGTCAAGCAACGCCGCGAGGAGGTGCGGCCGAGTGATCACCGCGGGGCCTGGGCGCCCCGAGCGCAGCAATTCTGCACCGACTGCGGGGTGTCGATGACGCGCGCGTGCACCGTCTGTCGCTACCCCTTGCCGGCCGATGTCGGGGAGTCGGACGTCGTCTGCGTGGCGCTGGCAGGAGCCCGGGCAACCGGGAAATCGGTATCGATCGGCGTCATGCGACTATTCCTCGAGAAGTTTATCGAAGAACTGCGTTCATCGCTCGATTTCGAGTCGCGGTACTCGGAGAGCGACGAAGACAAGGAATATGTCAAACAGATTCTCACTGGCATGGTTTACCCACCCACCCCGCCTGGGCAGGCCCGCTCCCTGCTCTACAGCATGGGTCAGATCAATGGCAAGCGGCGGTACCTCGCTTTACGCGATATCGCGGGAGAAGACCTGGAGGCGGCTGAGGCCAAACTGAATCTTAGTTTCCTCGGGCGTGCCGATTTGGTCATCTTTCTGTTCGACCCCTTGGCGATCAAGAGCATTCAAGATGCCTTGGAGAATCTCATTCCGCGGCAACGAGCGGTTGGGCAGGAGCCACAGAAGGTCCTGCAAACTGTCCTTCGTCACATGGGCGCGGGGCGTCCGCATCTGGCCATCTGCCTGGCCAAGGTGGATGCTCTGCAACGACTGGCCGATCACAACAATCCCATCAGCCCGGTATTCGCCAATCCCGGCACGACGTTGATGCGTGAGTCGGTTCGACACGGGGTGACCAGTGGACCCGGATACGACGAACATAGTGCGCAACTTCTCAGTGAGGAAGTCCGCTCCACCTTGATGCTGCTCAATGGCACGGTCATTGTCAATATGGTCGAGAATCCCGCCAATGGCAACATTCTGCCGCATCGGTTTTTCACCACATCGGCCCTAGGGGGCGCAGCAGATGGCGAACTATTGCCACCGCACGGGATCACGCCCTTCCGCGTGCTCGATCCGCTGCTCTGGATATTCCATCAGAAAGGAATGATTCCCTCTATCGCGTAACTGGATTTGCGGCGGTTCCGATTTTTTCAAGAGAAAGTAGTTCAACAAATGGCTATCAACCTTAGCAAGGGCAGCGTGATCTCGCTGGCCAAGGAGTCAGGCCCGGCGCCTCTCGATCGCATTCTGATCGGTCTCGGATGGGATCCGGCCGATACTGGGGTCGCTTTCGACCTGGATGCCTCGGTCTTTCTGACCGACTCATGGGGGCGTTGCCAGTCGGACGCTGATTTCGTCTTCTACGGTAGCAAGGTGCACTATTCCGGCTCGGTCACGCACCAGGGCGACAACCTCACGGGCGACGGGGACGGCGACGACGAGCAGATCCTGGCGGTATTGACGCAGGTTCCGCCCGCTATCGAGCGCCTGCGCATCGCGGTTAGCATCCATGACGCCGCGGCGCGGGCACAGCACTTCGGGCTCGTCAGCAACGCCTTCATCCGCATCGTGAATCAGAGCGACAACCGCGAATTGGCCCGATTCACGCTCAGCGAGGGCGCAGGCGGCCAGGACAGCCTGACCTTTGCCGAACTCTTCCGAGACGGAGCAGATTGGCGCTTTCGCGCTATCGGTGAGTTCAACCTCGGCGGCCTGGCCGGCGCATTGGCGGCTCACGGGCTAACGGCCGGCTGACCCTGGCGATCACGCCGGCCCGGAGAAGGTATCGGGCCGGCGTGATCGCCCGTCAGGCGCGCCCGCCCAGGCGCGCGCTCAGGGTGGCCGCAGCCTCGATGACCAGGGCGGCGAGGTGCTGCTCGGCGGTGGCGTCGAACTCCGCCGAGGGGAAGGTCAAGGCGAAAGCGCCGAGCGGGTGGCCGGTGTGGTCGACCGCGGCCCGCGCGACCGATGCGAGCCCGGGGCTGATCGTGTCGTGCTCCACGGCATACGTGCGGGCGCGGGTGTCGACGAGCAGGCGTTTGAGGTCGGGCAGGCTCTCGGGCCCGCGCTCGCCGCGGCGCACAAAGGCATCGCGCGTGGGGAAGATGGCCCGGACCTGGCGTGGGGGGAGCGCGGCGAGAATCGCCAGGCCGCTCGCTGTCAGGGGCGCGGGAAGGCGCACGCCGACGTCTGTCACCAGCGGTGGGCGGCCGTGGGCGCGCTCCTCGATCAGATAGAGCACGTCGCTGCCGTGCAGCACGGCGAAGTGCCCGTTGACGCCCGTGCGGTCGACCAGCTTGGTCAGAATCGGGCGGGCGCGCCGCTGGAGGGGGCCCTGCCGAGAGAAGGCCGACCCGATCTCGTAGGCTGTGCGCCCGAGCCCGTAGCGACGGTGCTCCGGCAGGTGGGTGACGAAGCCGCGGTCGGCGAGCACAGTGAGCAGGTGGTAGACGCTGGAGCGTGGCAGGCCGAGTTCGCGAGCGATGGCGGCTGCGGGCATCGGCTCGCCGTGCGAGGCGAGCAGCGTCAGGATGTCGAGGGCGTGACCCGCGGCCGGTGCGTTGGACACAGGAGGCAGTCTGCCGCATTGCCGGACCGGAGCAGGCCGCAGAGCCGCCGCGCTTGGCGGTGCGCGGATGGTCGAGTCTGCGTGCCGTCGGTGGTGGGGTGAGGCACATTTTGGGCCGCGTGGGTGCCGCCAAGGCGGGCGGCGTGCTGGGATGAGCGGCATGCCCACGCTCACTACTGATGGCCCGCTCTGGACGCTCGACCTCGGCAGCGACGAGAACCGCTTCTCTCCGGCGTGGCTCGATGACGCCGAGGACTTGCTCGCCCAGGTCGCCGCGTCGACCGAGCCGGTCGCGCTGGTCACCAAGGGGAGCGACAAGTTCTACAGTAACGGCCTCGACCTGGACTGGGTGATGGCCAACCCCGCGGACTTCTTGACGTATGCGGGCCGGGTCCAGGCGATGCTCGCGACCATCCTCACCCTCCCTGTCCCGACGATCGCCGCCGTCAACGGGCATGCCTTCGGTGCTGGCGCGATGCTCGCGCTCGCCCACGACTTCCGGGTGATGCGCGCCGACCGCGGCTTCTTCTGCCTGCCCGAGGCCGACATCCGCATCCCCTTCACCGACGGCATGTCCGCGCTCATTCAGGCCAAGCTGACGCCCCAGGCCGCCGTGGCGAGCATGACGACCGGGCACCGCTTCGGCGGCGAGGAGGCCGCGGCATACGGGGTCGTCGACGCGGTTGCGCCGCTGGAATCCCTGGCGGACGCTGCCGCCGCCCGCGTGCGCGGGTTGGCCGGCAAGGACCGGACCACCCTCGGGACCATCAAGTCCCGGATGTATGCCGGCGTGGTCGCCGCCCTGCTCGCTCCGCCCCGTTCCTAACGTCTGCTAGCCTCCGTCTTTCACGGGGCAGCGGTTTGATGACGTGAGGTGCGTGGAGGGGCTGTCGGCGTGTGGGGGCAGGCGTTGGTGCCGCGTGGCGCTGCGGTGCGGGTTT
>NZ_BAAAPN010000030.1:0-1982 GCF_039531165.1 Nostocoides vanveenii
CCGGCCGTGTCGGTGCGCGAGCTCGCGGTCCGGCATGGGGTGCATCGGCGCACGGTCCGCCAGGCGTTGGCGTCCGCGCTTCCCCCGCCCCGCAAGGAGTACCCGGCGCGGGCGCGGCCGGCGATCGACCCGTGGCGGGAGGTCATCGACGGGTGGCTGATCGGGGACCAGGACGTGCCTCGCAAGCAGCGTCACACGGCCCGGCGGGTGTGGCAGCGGCTCGTGGCCGAGCACGGTGCCCGGGTGGCGGAGGTGACGGTGTCTCGGTATGTCGCGGCCCGGCGGGTCGAGATCGGCCTGGTGGACCGGGAGGTGTTCGTCCCGCAGGTCCACGCCCCGGGCGCGGAGGCCGAGGTCGACTTCGGGGAGTTCGAGACTGGCCTGGCGGGGTCGCCGGTGAAGGTGTGGATGTTCGTGATGCGCCTGTCGCACTCGGGGCGGGCGTTCCACGTCGCCTACGGAACCCAGGCTCAGGAAGCGTTCCTCCAGGGCCATGTCGAAGCCTTCAACCACTTCGGTGGGGTCCCAGCACTGATCCGGTATGACAACTTGAAACCGGCCGTGATCAGGGTGTTGAAGGGCCGCGACCGGGTCGAGTCGGACCGGTTCATCGCGTTGCGCTCTCACTACGGCTTCGACTCGTTCTTCTGTATCCCGGGCAAGGGCGGCGCGCACGAGAAGGGCGGCGTCGAGGGAGAGATCGGCCGGTTCCGCCGCCGACACCTCGTCCCGGTCCCCACGGTCGCCTGCCTGGCCGAGTTGAACCGCCTGATCGCTGCCGGCGATGCCGCGGACGACTCTCGGGTCATCACCGGCCACGCCGCCACGATCGGGGCCGAGTTCGCCGGCGAGGCGGCCTCGTTGATGCCGCTGCCGGTCGAGGCATTCGACGCGGCGGTGAGCGAGCAGCGCCGGGTCGACCACCGTTCGCGGGTCTCGATCCGACAGAACCATTACTCGGTCCCTGCCCGGTACGTGGCCCGCCGGCTCACGGTGCGGTTCACCGCGACCACGGTCACCATCCATGACGGTGGCAAGGTCGTCGCCGTCCACGAGCGGGCGATCGGCCGCTACCAGGAGGTCCTGTCCCTGGATCACTACCTGGAAGTGCTGACCCGTAAACCCGGCGCACTGCCCGGCGCGACCGCGCTGGCACAGGCACGAGCGTCCGGGGCGTTCACCGCGAGCCATCAACGGTATTGGGACGCGACCCGCCGAGCCCTGGGCGATGCCCGCGGCACCAAAGCTCTCATCGAGGTCCTCCTGGCCCACCGCACCCTGCCCGTCGCGTGTCTGATCGAGGCGATGGACGCCGCAGCCACCTCGGGGATCCTCAGCCCCGAGGTCGTGACCATCGACGCCCGCCGCCGCGCCAGCGACACCACCGTCCATCCGCCCCGGTCGCTGCCGGGTTGCTCCGTTACGACCGGCCCGCACCCACCCTGGCCGGCTACGACGCCCTCCTCACCCACCGGAAGGCCCTGCCATGAGCATCAAGACCGACACCGCCGCGCAAGCAGCAGTCAACGCCGCAGCCCGCGAGCTGCACCTGCCCACCGTCCGCGCCGAGGCCGTCGGGTTGGCCGAGGTCGCCGTCCGGGAACGCCGCACCCACTTGGGCTACCTCGCCGAAGTCCTCGCCGCCGAGGTCGATGACCGGCTCGAGCGGCGCCGGGTCCGGCGCGTGACCGAAGCCAAGTTCCCTCGCCTGAAAAGACTCGCCGACTTCGACCTGAGCGCCGTCCCCGCGATCACCCCCCGCCACCCTGGCCCACTTGACCTCCGGTACCTACCTCGAAGCCGGGGAACCCGTTGTGATGCTCGGTGACTCCGGCACCGGCAAGAGCCACCTGCTCATCGGCCTCGGGCTAGCCGCGTGCGAGCAAGGACGACGCGTCCGCTACGCCACCACCGCCGGGCTCGTCAACGAGCTCGTCGAGGCAGCCGACGAACGCGTCTTGTCCCGTGTCGTCGGCAAGTAC
>NZ_BAAAPN010000031.1:0-2696 GCF_039531165.1 Nostocoides vanveenii
CGGGTACGGGTCGTGGCGATCGACCCCAGCGCGGCGTTCCGGTCCGCGGTCCGGTCCTGGCTGCCCAAGGCCAGCGTCTCGGTCGACCACTTCCACCTCATCCAGTTCGCCAACGCCATGGTCACCAACGTGCGCCGCCGCGTGTCCTGGGACCGGCACGACCGCCGCGGCCGAGGCAGCGACCTGACCTGGGCCAACCGGCTCCTGCTCATGCGCGGCTACGACTTCCTATCCGCCCGCGGCCGCACCAAGCTCAAAACCGTTCTCGCCCAAGACGACCCGACCCGTGAGATCGGCGCCGCATGGGGCGTCAAGGAACAACTCCGCCGCGTCCTGGCCTGCACCACTGTCGCTGACGCCCAACGTGAACGAGCCACCTTCAACCGCTACGTCACCCTCGCCGCGATGCCCGAGACGAGCCGGCTGAAGAAGACCATCGACACCTGGTGGCCAGCGATTGCCACGTTCATCCGGACCCGAGCCACCAACGCCAAGACCGAAGCCGCCAACGTCACCGTGNTTTGGCGGGCAACCACTTTCGACCACCTCACCGACAGTGACAGGATTTCGCGTATGAATCGCCGCCTCGCCCTCGTCCGTCCGCCCGGTCCGCGCCTGGCCGAAGGCATCGTCACCCACCTCGACCGCACCCCGATCGATCTCGATCTCGCTCGGGCGCAATGGGATGCGTATGTCGCTGCCCTGCGCCTCGCGGGCTGGACCTGCCAGGAGGTGGCACCCGCCGACGACTGCCCGGACGCCGCCTTCGTCGAAGACGCGGCCGTCGTCTACGGCGACCAGGCGGTCATCACGCGTCCGGGTGCCGAGGTTCGCCGTGGCGAAACGCCGGCCGTCGAGGCCGCTCTTCGCGAGTGTGGCTACCGGATCGCGCGCATTGAGGAGCCGGGCACCCTCGATGGCGGGGATGTCCTCAAACACGACGGCACGGCATACGTCGGTATCGGTGGTCGCACCAATGGTGATGGGGTGCAACAACTTGCGCGCCGTTGGGCCCAGTTCGGCGTGCGCGTGCAGGCCGTGCCGGTCGAGCGTGTGCTGCACTTGAAGTCGGCGGTGACCGCGTTGCCCGACGGCACCGTCATCGGCTGGGATCCCGTGGTCGACGACAAAGACGCATTCCCCGCGTATGCCGCGATGCCCGAGGAGTCCGGTGCCCACGTCGTCCTGCTCGGCGGGGACCAGTTGTTGATGGCGGCCAGCGCGCCCCTGACCGCGCAGGTGCTGCGCGATCGTGGCTACGCGATCACCACTGTCGACATCTCCGAGTTTGAGAAGCTGGAGGGCTGCGTGACGTGCCTTTCGGTGCGGCTGCGCGGTTGAAACTAGCGCGCGAGTTGCGCCGTGCACACGCCGGATTCGAGGTCCGGCTGCAGGCTCGCCACGTGGACGCCGTCGGCGCCCACGAGCATCCCCTGCATCAACCCCATATGGAGGGCGCAGACGACGTCCTGGTGAACGCGCGCGACATCGCGGAAGGGGCAGTTGTAGATCCTCAACTGCGTGGGCCGGCGCGCGGGATGAGCTGCGGGCTCGAAGCCCATGCTGTCCAAGATCTCCACCAGTCGGCGGCAAGCGCTGGTGCCCGATGGCCTGGCCGGCATCGGGCCGGCCAGCGTCCGGCCCCAGTCGCGTCCGGCGGCGCGGGCGGCGTCGGCCGGGTCGCCGGCCGTCGCGGTCAGTGCCGAGGCGAGCACCCCGGCCAGCCCGGCGTAGTCGCGTGGTCCGGCGCGGACGCCCTCCGTGGTGGCCTGATAGAGCACCCGTGGGCGACCGGGCGTCGTCGTCGACTCGATCGAGCGCTCGACCAGGCCGTCGTTGTCGAGTCCGTCCAGATGGAAACGAATCGTATTGGGGTGCAAGCCGATCTCCTCGGTCAGCTCGGCGATGCCCATCGGGGCGCGGGTGCCGCGTAGGACGCGAAGGACGAGGGCACGCCGATCACTGGCCACCACGGGGGACTCGCTCGTCACCTGCGCCTCGCTCATCGTCATCCTTGGGTCATCATTCGCGCGTGCCGAACAAATCTACGGTCTACGACCTGAGAGTGCTCTGTGATGCAGGTCGAACGCGGGGCGTTCGGAGCGAATACGTGGCAGGCTGGTGAAGTTGTGGCGCGGGGGCGGGCATGAGGTCCCCCACTCCAGGGAGTTGCCTTAGATCCACGGATCGTCCTCGGTCACCAGCGGCGCGGTGCGCCAGGTCCGCCAGGCGTTGTAGAGGAACACGAGCGTGGACAGACCGATCAGGGCGGCGCCGACCGACGAGATCCGATTCGCCGTGGTGAAGCCGTCCTCGGGAGGTAATCGGCATACCGGCGGGGCGTGCCGTCCATCCGGAGAAGGTGCTGGATGAGGAAGGTGGTGTGGAAGCCGATGAAGAGCAGCCAGAAATGGATCTTGCCCAGCCGCTCGTCGAGCATCCGTCCGGTCAGCTTCGGCCACCAGAAGTAGAAGCCGGAGGACATCGCGAAGAAGACGGTCCCAAAAACGGTGTAGTGGAAGTGCGCGACCACGAAGTAGCTGTCGGTGAGGCTGAAATCCATTGCGGGACTAGCCTCGATCGTTCACGGGTGAGGCGTGTCTGAGTAAATGTCGGACGTAGCCGGGTAAATACCCAGCCAGGTTGGGCGTGCGGTTGTGGTTGTGGTTTTCATTGTCCTCGACTCCGTCGGTGGT
>NZ_BAAAPN010000032.1:0-63579 GCF_039531165.1 Nostocoides vanveenii
GGACCGGTCGACCCGGTACTTGTCCGCCGCCTCGCGCTGCGTGGCCTGCCCGGACAGCACCGACACCCACAGCTCGTACTTCTCGCTCGGCGGCAGATGCCGCCTTGGCTTCCTCGCCGCGGCACTCCCGCCGCTCGTGCTGCTCACCTTCGGATTCGACACCTGCACCGACCTCCCGGTCGCTCAGGCACGCCGTTCCCTGGCCGGGTATTCCCCCGGTCAGACCGGACACGATCTCAGACGCATAGCAAAGGTGGCCGCCGGCATCGGCCCGATCCCGCTCGGCAACGACACGCGGTGACCACGGAGCGGACCCGCGCGTGCGCGCGGCGGGGGAGAACGGCATACTGGCCTCACTATGCGCGGATTGCTGCTCCTTCGCTGCCGCGGCGAGGCCTGACTCGGCCCCCCTCGTCGCGGAGGTTGTGCTGCCCGTAGGCCGACACCGCAGACGAGACGAAAGCACCGCGATGATCCACCCGCAGCAAGCCACCCCGATGCCGTTCACGAAGTACGTTCCCTTCCAGGACCAGATCCGGGTCGAACTCCCGGACCGCACCTGGCCCGACAAGGTCATGACCGCGGCGCCTCGGTGGTGCGCGGTCGACCTGCGCGACGGCAACCAGGCCCTCATCGACCCCATGGACTCCGAGCGCAAGCTGCGGATGTTCAAGCTGCTGGTCAAGATGGGCTACAAAGAGATCGAGGTCGGCTTCCCCAGCGCGAGCCAGACCGATTTCGACTTCTGCCGCGAACTGATCGAGGGCGGTCACATCCCCGACGATGTGACCATCCAGGTCCTCACACAGTGTCGTGACCATCTGATCGAACGGACGTATGACGCGATCCGCGGTGCAAAGCAGGCGATCGTCCACTTCTACAACTCGACGTCGGTGCTCCAGCGGCGGGTGGTTTTCGGCCTCTCGCAGGACGGCATCGTCGACATCGCCCTCCAGGGTGCGCGGCTGTGCAAGAAGCTCGAGGAGACCATCCCGGACACGAAGGTCTACTACGAGTACTCCCCGGAGTCCTACACCGGCACCGAGCTGGAGTTCGCCGCGCGCATCTGCAATGAGGTCATTGACGTCATCGACCCGACGCCCGATCACAAGATGATCATCAATCTCCCGGCGACTGTCGAGATGGCCACCCCCAATGTGTATGCCGATTCCATCGAATGGATGTCGCGTCATATCACCCGGCGCGACAGCGTGATGATCTCGCTGCACCCACACAACGACCGCGGCGAAGGCGTTGCGGCCGCCGAACTGGGCTATCTGGCGGGCGCCGACCGGATCGAGGGGTGCCTCTTCGGCAACGGCGAACGCACCGGCAATGTCTGCCTGGTGACTCTGGGGATGAACCTGTATTCGCAGGGCATCGACCCGCAGATCGACTTCTCCAATATCGCCGAGGTGCGACGCACGGTCGAGTACTGCAACCAGTTGGGCGTTCACGAGCGCCACCCGTATGGCGGCGATCTCGTCTTCACGGCGTTCTCCGGCTCCCACCAGGACGCCATCAAGAAGGGCTTCGAGGACATGGACAAGCGGTCCACGGCCGCGGGCACCGATGTCAACGGGATCGACTGGGGCGTGCCCTACCTGCCGATCGACCCGCACGACATCGGCCGGTCCTATGAGGCGGTCGTTCGCGTCAACTCCCAGTCCGGCAAGGGCGGGGTCGCCTATCTGCTCAAGAGCGAGCACGGCCTCGATCTGCCCAAGCGACTGCAGATCGAGTTCTCGCGCGTCGTTCAGCACAAGACCGACGTCGAGGGCGGTGAGCTGACCGGGTCGCAGATCTGGGAGATGTTCGCGGACGAATACCTTCACAGCGAGGACGCAGCCAGCCGCTGGGGCCGCTACTTTCCGCTCCGCTCGACGATCACGGGCAGCGACGAAGGGGTCGACGAGATCGAGTCGACCATCCTCGTCGACGGCGAACCGCACCTGATCACCGGTCGTGGCAATGGCCCGCTGTCGGCCTTCGTCGAGGCGCTCGCGACGATCGGCGTCGATGTGCGCGTGCTCGACTACGCCGAGCACGCGATGTCCTCGGGAGTCGACACGCGAGCGGCGGCCTACGTCGAATGTGCTGTGGGAGAACGCGTTCTGTGGGGCGTGGGCCTGCATGAGTCGATCGTGAAGGCGTCGCTGCGCGCCATCATGTCGGCGATGAACCGCGCCGAACGCGACCGGATCAGCCGCGGCGAGGACGACGTGGTCATCTCGCGTCCCGGCGGCGGCCCGTAGGCCCGAAAGTCGGCTCCCTCCCGACACCGAAAGGCCGGTTCGGGGTCGCCCGCGTTAGGCGGCCCGAACCGGCAGCACCGCAGCTCAGGCCGTGGGGTGAGTGGACTCCCCGGCCGACTTGCGCAGGCGCATCGCGAGCAGGCT
The DNA here is from genome assembly GCF_039531165.1 of Nostocoides vanveenii. Taxonomy (NCBI): domain Bacteria; kingdom Bacillati; phylum Actinomycetota; class Actinomycetes; order Micrococcales; family Intrasporangiaceae; genus Nostocoides; species Nostocoides vanveenii. The sequence goes on from NZ_BAAAPN010000032.1 coordinate 2,400, forward strand.
GGTCGCCAGCAGCATCGCTCCAGCGACGAGCAGTCCGGCGGCTGCCCCAGCGGCACCGGGCAGATAGTCCACGGCGGCCTGGGTCGCAGCCAGCGTCAGGCCGATGACGCCGATCGCCAGGTAGGGCCACACCCGCACCCGGACGTAGGCGGCGAACGCCACGGCGCCCACGAGTGCGAGGAGCACATAGGCGAGAGGCTGCATGCGGCCTTCGAAGACGGGCGTCTCGGCGCCGAGCAGGGTGAGCGCGCCGCCGACGACCCGAGCGGTGTCGGGCTCGCGCCACCAGCGCAGCTCGGCGAGGGCGAGCCAGCCGATCCCGAGGGCGAGCAGGATGACCGTCTTGATCAGGGTGCGACCGTCGCTCCAGCCCGAGGTCGCGTTGAGCACGGTCGCTGCCACGCCGAAGCCGACCGCGGCCTGCCCGGGCACCGTGGGCGCAAGCACGTAGAAGCCGAGGGCGAGCACGGTGAAGGCGCCGAAGACGAGGGCGATCCAGCCGTCCCCGGTGTGGTGCTGGTGTTCGATATACGTGCCGAGGGCACCCGTGGCCAAGGCCGCTGATCCGATGCCGAAGGCACCGGCCAGCCGGCGACGCACGTCGGCGTCCTCGGGGGTGTCTCGCCCGGTCAGGCGTGCGCCGAGGCCGGCCCCCGCCAGGACGAGCGCCCCGAGCAGCAGCGCGCCGACGCGCGTGGCGAGGGACATCTCTCGCCAGCTCGCCGCCAGGAAGACGGCGCCGGCCGCAACAACCAGGATGCCGCCGGCATACCCGGCGATCTCGGCGAGGATCTTGGAGCGGGGCGTCTCGCCGGCGGTCCGCCCGAGTTGATGGTCAAGGATGGCGATGGCCCGAGAGCGATCCTCGGGCGCGACGATCCCGGAATCGACGAGTGCAGCGACCAGCCCGGTTGCCTTTGTGCTGCTGCGTTCGACCAGATGTGCGGACATACGCACATCGTCCCGTATGCCAGCGCCGTCCGGATGAGTATCCCTGCTCACCCGTCTCGACGAACTCGGGCCGGAGTGGGACGTCAACGCACGCCGGCGGGGCGGAACTGGATCGACATCCGCGGGCCGACGCTCTCGGCGACCTTGGGGATTGCATGCTCCCAGGTCCGCTGGCACGAGCCGCCCATGACGATCAGGTCCCCATGGCCGGTGACGAACCGCATACTGGCCCCGCCGCCACGCGGGCGCAGCGCCAGCGTGCGCGTCGCGCCGAGCGAGAGGATGGCAACGATCGTGTCCTGATAGCGCGAGCGGCCGATCCGGTCCCCGTGCCAGGCGACGGAGTCGCGGCCGTCGCGATAGAGGCACAGGCCAGCGGTGACCAGCGGCTCATCAAGCGTCGGGAGGTAGTGAGCGGACAGAGCCTCGCAGGCCTCGCGCAGCAGCGGGTGCGGCCAGGTCTCGTCCGCCCCGTAGAACTTCGTCAGGCGCGGGACATCGACGACGTTGTCGTACATCTGCCGGCGCTCGGCCTGCCAGGGCACGGTGCCTGCCAAGGTCTCGAAAAGCTCATCGCCTGCGCGCAGCCACCGGGGGGCCACGTCGACCCACGCCCCGAAACGCAGCGGCGTGCGCACGACGCCGGCAGCGAGCTCGCCGAAGGATCCGGCCACCTCAGGGGCGCCGAAGTCGAGGACGTCTTGGAGCGTCATACGGGCCATGGTAGCGCGCGGATCGTACATATGTCCGAATGGCGCGCGAGATGCGTCGCTACCGCCGGCGAGCCCGGTCGATGGGCCTGCGGGCCGCGGCATATGGTGCAAAGCCTGGCCTCCTGAGCGTTAGCGACATGGCGGGGCACAATGGGGCGGTGCCGACCTACCGCGACCAAGCGATCGTGTTGCGCACCCACAAACTCGCCGAGGCCGACCGGATCGTCACCGTGCTGACTCGCCAGCGAGGCAAGCTGCGCGTTGTGGCCAAGGGGGTGCGCCGCACCAAGAGCCGATTCGGTGCGCGCCTCGAGCCGGGGATGGTGGTCGACCTCCAGTGCTACGAGGGCCGCAATCTCGACACCGTCACCCAGGCCGAGTCGCTGGCGTCCTATGGCGCGCAGCTCGCCAGGGACTACCGCGCCTACACCGCCGCAGCCACCGTCCTAGAGACCGCCGACCGGCTCAGCGAGGAGCGCGAGCCGGCGCTGCAGCAATACCTGCTGCTGCACGGTGCCCTCGCCGCGCTGGCCGGGGGCGCCCACGACGCCTCGCTCGTGCTGGATGCCTATCTCTTACGGGCGCTCGCCGTGGCCGGCTGGGCGCCGAGCTTCCATGACTGCGCGCAGTGCGGCGACCCGGGCCCGCACGCGGCCTTCAATCTCGCGACCGGCGGGTCCGTATGCCCGTCCTGTCGCCGCCCGGGATCCGTCGCCCCCGCGCGGGCCACCCTCCACCTTCTGGCTGCCTTGCTGGCCGGCGACTGGGAAATCGCCGACGCGAGCCTGCCGCACCACCGGCGCGAAGGGAGCGGCCTGACGGCCGCGTTCACCCAGTGGCACCTGGAGCGGGGCTTGCGCTCCTTGCCGCACGTCGAGCGCGACGCGCCGCCGACTCTGACGACCGCTGGCGCCGACCGCGCCTAGGCCTGCGTCCCAAACAGCGGTAGGAGACTTAGGCTCGACGTCGTGAAGCCCCCCTTCCCGCACCCCTCAGGTGCCCGCCCCCCACAGTTCCCGGCACCGGCCCTGCCCAAGCATGTCGCGATCGTCATGGACGGCAACGGCCGCTGGGCCAACCAGCGCGGGCTGCCGCGGACCAAGGGGCACGAAGCCGGCGAGGCCGCCCTGCTCGACGTCGTCGCCGGGGCGATCGAAGTCGGCGTGACTTACCTATCCGCCTATGCCTTCTCCACCGAGAACTGGAAGCGCAGCCCCGACGAGGTGCGCTTCCTCATGGGCTTCAACCGGGATGTCATCCGCCGCCGCCGCGACCAACTCCACGAGTGGGGCGTGCGAATGCGCTGGGTCGGCCAGCGCCCGCGGCTGTGGGGCTCGGTGATCAAGGAGTTGGAGATCGCCCAGGAACTGACCCAGCACAACACCGGCGTCACTCTGTATTTCTGCGTCAACTATGGCGGGCGCGCCGAGATCGCTGCTGCTGCAAGGCAATTGGCCGAGCGCGTAGCTGCCGGCAAGCTCCGCCCCAGCAGCATCGACGAGAACCTCCTGGCCCGCGCGCTGCCCGAGCCGGGGATGCCCGATGTCGATCTCTTCGTGCGATCGTCGGGGGAGCAGCGAACCTCCAACTTCCTGCTCTGGCAGAGCGCCTACGCCGAGATGGTCTTCCTCGACACGCTCTGGCCGGACTTCGACCGGCGCGACCTGTGGCGGGCGATCGACACCTATGTCCAACGCGATCGCCGGTACGGCGGGGCGGTGGACGCCGTCAGTTCTTGACGCCGTTCGCCGAGCAGGTCGCGCACCGGCCGAAGATCTCCAGCGTGTGCGTGACCGCCTCGAAACCGTGCGCACGCGCCGTCATATCGGCCCACCGCTCGACCTCGTGTGCCTCGACCTCGACGGTCAACCCGCAGTCGCGGCACACCAGGTGATGGTGATGGCCCTCGCTGCAGGCCCGATAGACGGCCTCGCCGCCGTCGGTGAGCAGGACATCGATCGCGCCCTCGTCGGCGAGTGACTGCAGGGTGCGATAGACCGTTGCCAGGCCGACGGTTTCGCCCGAATCCCGAAGCAGCGCATGCCATTCCTGCGCGGACCGGAAGTGCTCGTGGCGCGCCAGGATGTCACCGACCGCCTGTTGCTGGCGGGTCGGCCGCCGCGTGCTCACGCCGCCCCGCCCGTATGCCGTTCGCCCACCTCCGCGGGCAGCTCCCCGCGATGGCTGGGCCGAGCGGCCCGCGTCGGCGGGGCGGCACCCGGGCCGGGCTCGTTGTGCTGGTCCTGGTGATGCTCGTCGTAGTGGTCGTCGTGGGGGGCATGGCGGTGCCCGTCGTGCAAGTAGTCCACGTGGTCGCCGTGCGGCACCGCCTGGTGACCGCAATCGGGGCCGTGCTCGTGGTCGTGGCGCTCGGCCGGCGCGTGATGATGCGCCCAATGTCCGGCGAGCCTCCGAGCCATGTCGGCGACCACGAAGAAGGCCAACGCGATGAGGACGATCGTTCCGCCGGAAGGAGTTTCGGCATAGAACGACGTCACGACGCCACCGACGGCCGCGAGCACACCAAGAGTGGTCGCCAGCCGGATCGCCGATCCGAACGAGCCGGCCAGCAGTTGCGCGGCGGCATTAGGGATGATCATCAGCGCGCTGACCAGGAGCAATCCCACCACGCGCATCGAGACCACGACCGTCACAGCGGTGAGAATCGACAGCGCGAGGTTGACCGCGGTCACCGGCAGGCCAGACGCGCGGGCATACTCCTCGTCCTGGGCGGCGGCGAACAGCCACGGCCGCAGCAGAGTGGTGACGAGGACCACCACCAGGGTGAGCGCGGTGAAGGCATAGAGGTCCGCGCGCGTGGTTGCCGTGATCGATCCGAACAGATAGGCGGTGAGGTTCGCCGAGGTCCCTTGCGGGGAGCGGCCGATGAGCACCACGCCGGTCGCGATGCCGCCATAGAACATCAGCGCCAGCGCCTGATCACCGCCGGTGCGACCGCGAGCGCGCGCCAACTCGATGCCCACGGCGCCGAGGACGGCGACGATCAGGGCCGTCAAAACCGGCGAGGTCGAGGTGAGGATGCCGATGGCGACACCGGCGAGCGCGACGTGGCCGAGGCCGTCGCCGACGAGGGAGAGCCGACGCTGGACGAGGAAGATCCCGACCAGGGGAGCGGCGGCACCGATCAGGAGAGCAGCGATCAGCGCATTGCGCATGAAGGCATAGTCGAGAATCTCAATCATGGTGATCTCCTCGCAGGTCGAGCGGGCCGGCGTCGAAGTGCGGCCGCCGGCGGGCGGATCCACCGGCGGGTGAATGGTCATGGTGATGGCCACCGTGCGAAAGCCCCTGGGTCGCATAGTCATCCGGTGCGCCGTCGAAGGTGATGTGCCCGTCGTCGACGACGATCACCCGAGTGATGACCTCGGCGAGAGCGTCGAGTTCATGAGTGACGATCAGCTGCGTTGTGCCCGCGGTGGCCAACTTCTCTAGCACGCGCGCCAGGACGATCTGATTGGCCGTGTCGACCCCTGCGGTCGGCTCGTCCATGATGAGCAGGTCGGGTGAGGAGGCGAGCGCCCGGGCGATCAACACGCGCCGCTGTTGACCGCCGGAGAGTTGGGCGACATCGGAGCCGACGCGATCGCCAAGGCCGACGAGGTCCAGGACGCGGGCGACCGCCTGCCGATCCCCTTCGGCATCGCGCCGCCACGGCCGCCACCAGGTCCGGAAGCGCAGGCGGCCAATGGCGACGATCTCGGCGACCGTGGCGCGCACCGAAGTCGCGAGCGTATGCCGTTGCGGCACATAGCCGATCCGCCCGGGTTCGAGCTCGGCCAGGTCGCTGCCGAGGACGTGCACGCTGCCCGCGAGTTGGTCGGTCAGGCCGACCAGCCCCTTGACGAGGGTGGATTTGCCGGCGCCATTCGGGCCGAGGATCGCCACGACCTCACCAGGGTCGATGGTGAGCGTGACGTCGGCGATGACCTGCGTCGCGCCATAGCCGAAGGCGGCGTCACGCATCTGTAGGACGGGTGTGGTCATGGGGTGCACTCCTGCCCGGAGATGAGGGTGGTCAGATTGGCCCGCATCAGGCCGGGATAGTCGCGCGCTGCCGATGCGTCGGTCAGTCCTTCGATCGGGTCGAGAACCGCTGTGCGAGCGCCGGTTTCGGCGGCGATGACCTCGGCGACCTTGGGGCTGGCGAGCGGTTCGGTATAGATCACGCGGGTGTGGTGCTCGCGCACGAAGGTCGTGATCGCGGCAAGGGTGGCCGGGCTCGGCTCGGCGTCGGGGTTGAGCGCCACTGGGTGCTGAGTGAATCCGACGAAGGCCGCGAGATGACCGTAGGCGGCGTGCCCCGTCACCAGGTCGGTGTTGGCGCAGTGGGCGAGCCCGTCGACATAGTTCTGGGTGAGCGTGGCCAAGGTCGTGTCCAGGGCATGCCCTCGTCGACGGAAGTCCTCGGCGCCCGCGGGATCGAGCCGCGACAGCGTGTCGACCAGTTCGCGCGAGACGGCCGCCATGCGTTCGGGATCGAGCCAGAAGTGCGGGTCGACCTCGAGTTCTTCGGCCGTCTCGGCGTGCTCGACGTCGCCACCCCCGTCGTGGGTGTGGCCGGTCAAGGGGTGCAGTCCGGCGGCCGTGGTGATATCGAGGACCGTGCGCGGCATGGCGGCGCGGATGCCGTCGTCGACCGCCGGCTGGAATCCGGGCAAGGTGATGGTCAGGTCGGACTTCGCGATCTGCACGACCTGCCGCGAGGTCAACTCCAGGTCGTGCGGTTCCGCGCCCGGGGGCGTCAAGGAGATCACCTGCACCTGGGAACCGCCGATCTGCTCGGCGAGGTACTGGGTCGCGTAGAAGCCGGTGACCACCGAGAGCCGGTGGCCGCCTGCGTCGGAGCCGGTCGACGTGCATCCCCCGAGCGCCAGGACAGCCCCCGCGGCGGCACCCGCGATGGCGAGGCCGACGCGGGTGGGGTGCGCACGGCATACGATCATGAGAATCATTCTCAACTAGCGGTAGTCGTGGCGTCAAGCCGGCGACGCGTGCAACCGGCCTGCCCTGGAGAAGTGACCTGAGTCACGTCGATGTCATTACGCTCACACCCTCCGGCCAGGCCGATGACGCGCGAGTAATACTGGTGGCATGCGTCCAAGGTTGGTCCATGGCCTCACGGAAGTGCCCCGTATGGCAGGGGAGTTCGGTGAATATGCGGCCTTCCGACGCGTCCTGGGAAAGGCTCGCCACGGCGACGGTCACCACGTCCTCGTCCTGCCCGGGCTGATGGCCGGTGACTACACGACGGCGATCCTGCGCCGCTATCTCTCCTCGCTCGGCTACCAGCCGCACGGCTGGGGAGTCGGGCGCAATATCGGCCCGACGCGGCAGATCGTTGACTCGATGCGGCTGACCGTCGAGCAGTTGACGCAGGAGCATGGGCCGATCTCGATCATCGGCTGGAGCCTCGGTGGCCTCTATGCCCGTCAGCTCGGCCGGGCCTACTCCGACGACGTCCGGCAGGTCATCACGCTCGCCTCGCCCTTCCGCTTGATCCACCGCGAGGACACGATGGCGTCGCTGATCTTCGACCGCTACAGCCACCTGCACGTTGCCGCCGACGAGCTGGATCTGCCGGAGCAGGAGCACCTGCGCGACCCGATGCCGGTGCCCACCACCGCGATCTATTCACGCACCGATGGCATCGTCCCGTGGCAGGCCTGTCTCAACGAGCTTTATGGCACGCACGAGAACATCGAGGTCAAGGCCTGTCACATCGGCATGGGGCATCACCCCGGCGCGTTGTGGGCGGTGGCCGACCGGCTCGCGCAGCCCATGGGAGAGTGGCGGCCGTTCCGCTCGCCGAAGAGCCTGCGCCGCTGGTACCCCACGCCGCTGAACTGGCCGCTCGATGACGACCTGATCCTTGCCGAACTCGCCGACCCTACGCCGATCGATCCGTCGGCGCTGACGGGCGACGGCAAGGCCGTCGTCGGCTGACATATCGGAGAAGAAGTTCCTCCCCCAGCCCAACCTTCTCCCGGGCTCGTCGCGTTTACCGCATGACAGCATCAACGTGATCAGGGAATGGGGGGGCCAGCAGTGCAGGCACATCTCGACCCGGGATTCGCGACCTATGTCCGCGCCCGGCAGCGCACTTTCGTGCGGGCTGCCTATCTGATCTGTGGTGATGAGCATCAGGCGCAGGACCTGGTTCAACAGGCTCTGATCAAGCTCGCCACCCGCTGGTCGCGGATCAAGGATGAGAACCCCGACGGTTACGTCCGCAGGATCCTTTACAACGACGCCGTCAGCAGTTGGCGACGCACAGGTCGCGAGCGCCCGTCTGCCGTGCCCGCCGACCGGGTCGTGCCCGATCCCTCCGGTGCGGTCGCCGAGCGGGCCGACCTGATCGCCGCCTTGCGGGAGTTGGCTCCGCGGCAGCGGGCCGTGATCGTCCTGCGCTATTTCGAGGACCGCACCGAGGCCGAGACCGCCGAGATCCTCGGCATCTCGATCGGCACCGTCAAGAGCCAGGCGCACGCCGCGCTGGCCAATCTGCGGGTGAATTTCCCCGCGCTCACCACGTCCTCTTCGGCCCAGGAGTCCTCGCAATGACCACCAACGACGTGCATGACCTGCTCGAGCAGGCCTGCGACCAGATTCCCGACACCGACCTCGCCGATGCGGCCTGGGCCGTGGCCTACGGTCGGCAGGTGCGCCGGCGGCGCGTCCTGGTCGCACTCGCTGCCGCATGCTCCGTTGCCACCGCGGGGGCCGTTGTCGCGAGCGACTTCTGGGCGCCCACCACGCAAGGGCATGCGTTGACCAATAGCCCGTCGGTGACGTCGCCGGCGGGCCCGACCTCGCCGAGCACGCCGGCCACGGGGTCGCCGCAGGACGCGGCCGTGCTCGCGCGGGTGTGGAGTCTGCCCGATCCGGGGGACATGACCGGCCTGCCGTGGTCGACGTCGGGTCCGGTGCAGGGCGAGGTCGATCTGGTGCGGTCCGCGCGTCTGTTCTCGACCTCGGGTGGCTTCCGGGCCGGTGAGCACATTGATGCGGCGTTCGCCATGCCGACGGCCAAACAGGCAGGGATCGTGACGTCGCTCGGCAATATCTACCTGCTGGACGAGCTCACGCTCCGCGACACCTCGGATTCGTCGGGCAATGCGCATTTCCATCTCTCGCCGTCGGCGATTTCACCGGACGGCACAATGCTTGCCATTGCCCAGCCGAACGGTGTGGTCCTGATCGACGCGACGCGTGGCGCCGAGGCAAAGCCCTGGCACACCATCCCGATCGCCAACCCCACCATCGAGTCGGCGAACTTCGTCGACGGCGGCCGCACGATACTCGCGGGCTCGGACGGTGGCCTCTATGTCGTCGATGTAGCCAGCGGCACGAGCATCAAGCGCCCGTCGAGATTCGGGGCTGATGAGATCGTGCTGTCCGGTGGTGCTAACTCCGGCGGCCCGGTGGAGGTGCGCACCTGGGATGCGACTAAGCGGGCATACGGGCCAGCGGTGGCGGTGACCGACCCGCGCATCGGTGAGGTGTGGGGGATTGGTGGCAGCAACCTGCCCGGCACGGGCTTTGTCGCCGGTCTGGTATCGCCGACGCAGAGCACGCTCGATGCGCTGTGGCGCGCGCGCGGACTGAACTCGTATCAGGGGATCGCGGCCGTGCCGCTGGGCGGAGGCGAGGCGGCGCTGTTACTTGATGTCAGCCAGCCCGGGACGGACGATGCGTCGATCGCCCAGTCGCGAAGTAAGGCTGGCATCCGGCCCGTCGGCACGACCAGCGAGGGGAATCTGTTGATCCTGGCCGATGGCGGCTACGCCAAGACCACGAAGGGTGACTTCACGCTCGTGCGCCAAGACCTGGTCTCGTGGAATATTCGGACCGGCGAACTGGCGCGGGTCGCTGCCCTCACCGGCGAATGGGTCGGCCTGATCCTTCGACCCGGGGTGTGATCGCCTGCAGCCTCAGCGCGGCCGGGCTTGCACGAGCGCGATGGCGGCGATGAAGAAGAGCACCGCGATGCGCATGAGCTTCTCCACGCCGGTCAGGCGCGGCCAGCTGACGGTGAGCATCCACGTGAGGAAGGCCGCTACCAGCGTCGTCGCGATCCACCCGTATGACGGCACGAAGGTCCCGAGGACGAGCAGCCCGAAGACCGCGAGCACGGGGAGGGCACGGGGCAGCTTGTCCAGGCGCACGAGGAGTCGTTCGTTGAGGGAGCGAGGTTCGACGGGAGTCGGGGTGGTGCGAGACACCAGGCAAGGGTAGTTCGCCGCTGCGGCGGCACCTGCCATGCCCCAGTGGCTCGACCCCGGCCGGTGGGGTGGGCCGAGTCGATGGGGAGCCTCAGGTCGGGTCGTCGCCGGTGGCGATCGGCCGGGTGGGGTCGGTGATCCACTCGCTCCACGAGCCGACATAGACCGGCGCGGTGATGCCGAGTTGTCGCAGCGCCAGGGCCAGGTGGGCGGCGGTGATCCCGCTGCCGCAGTAGGCCCCCACCTCGGCGTGCTCGAAGACACCACGGCCCGCGAAAAAGGCCATCAACTCCTCGCGCGGCAGCAACCGGCCGTCCTGATCGACGTAGTCGGACATCGGGGCATTGCGCGCCCCAGGAATGTGCCCGGCGACCGCGTCGATCGGCTCGGTACGCCCGGCATAGCGCTCGGCGGCGCGGGCGTCGAGCAGCAGGCCCGTCCGGGCGAGCTCGGCGGCACCCTCGGCGTCGAGCAGGGGGAGGGCTCCCGGGCGCACCGTCACCGTGCCTGGCGTCGCAGTCGCCGCCACCCCGTCCGAGACCGGCAGCCCGGCGGCCACCCACGCGGCGAGGCCGCCGTCGAGGACCTGCACGCCCGAGAGGCCGACATAGGTCAAGAGCCACCAGGCCCGCGCCGACCCCAGGCCGGTGCCCTGGTCATACACGGCGACGGCCGACGAGTCGTCGATCCCGTTGGCGCGCAAGGCCCTTTCCAAGGCAGCGACGTCGGGCAGGGGATGCCGGCCACCTGCGCCGGGCGGGCCCGCGAGTTCGGTGTCGAGGTCGACGAAGCGGGCTCCGGGCAGGTGAGCCACGACATACAGCTCGCGGCCGGGAGTGCCGACGAGGTTGTACTGGACGTCCAGGACCACGATCCGGTCACCGCGACTGAGGCGCTCGGCGAGCGCGGTCGGGGTGATCAGGGTCGTCATGGCGACATCCCATCAGTCGGCCAGGGCGAGCCGACCCCAGGCGTATCGCGCCTTTGCGCCGGCAAAGATGCGCTGGGGATTGTTGGAGTAGAGCGACCCGAGGGATCCGCGCTTAGCGCCGCTCGAGATCGCGTCGGCGAGCAGGAGATTCATCGACAGCTTGGCCGTCGGCCCGGGCGCGTTGACTTTGAGCGTGGACCACGGAATCGCCGCCTCGACACGCCAGCCGCTCGCCGTGCGGACGGCCACGGCCGCTCCGGACGTCCAAACGCCACCGGTCGCGAAGGCGGCACCATCGGCATACGCCACCGCGCGCAGCGTGCCGCCGGACTCCGTCGGGCCGATCAGGATGCGCGTGTCACGCGATCCCAGGCGGTCCGCGGGAAGGGGATTGGTGTAAGCCCCGATCTCGATCCCGACGCTGTCGCCCGAGCCGATCGCCCACGGCCGCAAGGGATGCGTCTGGGTCAGCGTCGGGTCCTTGACGACCGCGAGGATGTAGAGGTTGTCGCGGTCCCACCCCAGGCGCCAGGTGGCGGACGCTGTGGATCTCACCGAGCGGGAGCCGCCGACGCGGGTGTCCACGGCATACGTCGGGAAGCCGGACCAGTCGTCGGTGGCGCCATCGATCCGGGGCGCGCGCGTGACCTTGGTGGCGGTGACGGTCGGCCCGGGGACGGCGGCTCGATAGCCGTCGGGCACCGATGCGGACGGTGCTGACGACGTCGCTGGTGCAGGCGTCGTGGATGTCGTGCCGGAGGGGGGGTGGGCGCGGTGCTGGTTTCCGTCCCGACCGGCGCGGGCACCGAGGGTGCCGCCGAGCCGTCGCATGCTGCGAGCAGCGCGAGCGCGCCGAGGATCGACACGTATGCCGGTGACCGCCGACTCATCGCCCGCCCCTGTCTTCGCACCTTGTTCCGGCCCCGTCGGTCCGGACGCGCTCACCCTACACACGGGTCCCGACAGGGTCGTCCGGATGGGAGAATGGCAGGTCATGTCCACGACCGCACGCCTCGAAACCGCCCGGCTCGACCACCCCGAGCGTGGCGACGTCGGCCTGCCCGCGGCGTTGCCACCGTTGCGGATCGGGCCGCTCGAGATCGCTTCGCCGGTGGTGCTCGCGCCGATGGCGGGGATTACGAACCGGGCCTTCCGCAGGCTGTGCCGGGAGTACGGAACGGCCCGCTCCAGCGGCGCGACATCGCTCTACGTCAGCGAAATGATCACTTCGCGAGCGCTGGTGGAGCGCAACGAGCTGACAATGCGCCTGATCGAGCACGATCTCGATGAGTCGCCGAGATCGACGCAGCTTTACAGCGTCGATCCGGTGACGACCGCCGCCGCCGTCCGCATCCTCGTCAGCGAGGATCGCGCCGACCACATCGACCTCAACTTCGGCTGCCCCGTCCCGAAGGTCACGCGCCGAGGCGGCGGCGGCGCCCTGCCGTGGAAGCGCGAACTCTTCCGCTCGATCGTCGCGGCGGCCGTCCGCGAGGCGAGCCCCTATGACGTGCCCGTGACCGTCAAGATGCGCATGGGCATCGACCCCGAGCACCAGACCTATCTCGACGCCGGGCGCCTGGCTCGCGACGCGGGAGCTGCGGCGGTCGCTCTCCATGCGCGGACGGTCGCGCAGGCTTATAGCGGGGTCGCCGATTGGAGTGCCATCGCGCGCCTGAAGGAGGCCGTGACCGATATCCCGGTGCTCGGCAATGGCGACATCTGGTCTGCGGAGGACGCGCTGGCCATGGTCGCGGCCACCGGCTGCGACGGCGTGGTCGTCGGGCGTGGGTGCTTGGGCCGGCCGTGGCTGTTTGCCGACCTGGCCGCGGCGTTCGCGGGTCGGCCGGAGCGCGCGCAGCCCACGCTCGGCGAGGTCGTCGACACCCTGCGCCGGCACGCGGGCTATCTCGTGGACTTCTATGACGACGAGGTCAAGGGCTGCCGCGACATTCGCAAGCACATCGCCTGGTATCTCAAGGGCTTCCCGGCGGGGTCGGAAATCCGCAACGGACTGGCGCTCGTGGACTCGCTCGCGGCGCTGGACGACCTGGTCGGGGGGCTGGACCGCGCCGCGCCCTGGCCGGGCGAGCCCGCTGAGGGGCAGCGCGGCCGCGCCGGCAACCCCCGGCATGTCGTGCTCCCCGAGGGCTGGCTCGACTCGCGCGACCTGACCCCCGCCCAGCAGGCCCTCGTCGCCGAGGCCGAGGAGTCCGTCAGCGGCGGCTGAGCGCCGGCGATCGTTCACGGCTTTCCCGCCCGATGCCGCAAAGCCCTTGCTCGCACGGGAACATTTCCCCCGCGAGCAAGGGTCTTCCCAGGCGCACCGGCGGGCGGTCCGGGCGGTTGTCGGTGCCCTCTGGCAGGGTGTGCCGTATGAGCAGCATCGGCACTTTGGGTGGATCGCCCGAGCGTCCGGCCCTCTTCTTCGGGGGTCCGGAGGAGTTCCGGGCGTGGCTCGCGGTCAACCACGCCACCGCGCCGGAACTGTGGATGGGGCTGCGCAAGAAGCACGTCGCCGATCGTGGCCTCACGTGGGAGCAGGCCGTCCCCGAGGCCTTGTGTTTCGGGTGGATCGACTCGGTCGTGCAACGCATCGACGACGACACCGTGCGCCAGCGCTGGACGCCCCGCCGGCCCGGGAGCATCTGGAGCAGCGTCAATATCGCCCACGTCGAGCAGTTGACGGCGGCCGGTCGGATGCAGCCTGCGGGACGTGCGGCCTACGAACGCCGCAAACCCGAGAAGTCCGGGATTTATGCCTACGAGAAGCCCGGTGATATCGCGCTCCCCGAGCCGTATGCCGCCTTGCTCGCCGCTAGTCCCGTTGCGGCGCAGTGGCTCGCCGGAGCCACGGAGACCTATCGACGATCCGCCTTCCATTGGGTCGTCTCGGCCAAACAGCAATCGACCCGCGACAAGCGGATGGCGGAGTTGATCGCCGACAGCGCCAATGGCCTGCTCATCAAGCCCCAGCGGTATGGCAGCGTGCCCACCTGGGTGCGGCGTAACCGAGAAGCGCTCGGGTTGACCGATGCGCCAGGGCCGGCCGGGGCCGCCGCGCCCGAGGCGCACGATGCGCCAGGGCCGGCCGGGGCCGCCGCGCCCGGGACGCGCGGGCCAGCCGGGGCCGCCGCGCCCGAGGCGCACGATGCGCCAGGGCCGGCCGGGGCCGCCGCGCCCGGGACGCGCGGGCCAGCCGGGGCCGCCGCGCGCGGGGCGCACGAGCCGCCGGGTTCGAACCGACCGGATCCACACCGGCCGGGTGCATCGCCGCCTGACGAGCCCGATCAGCCAATGCCGGGGATGTGATGACCGCGACAGCAGCGTCCAGCGCGCCAGCGGGCATGGTGACCCCATCCGACCCCTATGGGGCCGCGGACCGGGCGCGCTGGGTTGCCGAAGACCCGGCGCTCAAGCGCACCGACCGGGACGAGTTCGCGCGTGACCGGGGCCGGCTCATCCACTCGGCCTCATTGCGCCGCCTGGCGGCCAAGACGCAGGTGCTCTCCCCGGACAGCGACGATTTCGTCCGCAACCGGCTCACGCACTCGCTGGAGGTCGCCCAGATCGGGCGCGAGTTCGGCGCGGCCCTGGGCTGCGACGGCGACGTCGTCGACGCGGCCTGCCTGGCCCACGACCTGGGACATCCACCTTTCGGTCATAACGGCGAGGCCGCCCTCGATGCGCTCTGCGCCGACATCGGCGGCTTCGAGGGCAATGCTCAGACCTGGCGCATCCTTACCCGGCTCGAGGCCAAGCGCGAGCACCCCGACGGCCGCCCCGCCGGCCTCAATCTCACGCGCGCCAGCCTCGACGCCGCCTGCAAATATCCCTGGGCGAGAGGGGAGTTCGAGGGGGTCGCAAAGTTCGGTGTCTATGCCGATGACCTCGACGCCTTTCGTTGGATGCGCGAACGCCACCCGCCGGCTGAACGGTGCCTAGAGGCCGATGTCATGGACTGGTCGGACGATGTCGCCTACTCCGTGCACGACGTCGAGGACGCCATTGCCTCGGGCCGGCTTGCCCCGGCCCGCCTGCTCGACCCGGGGCATCGCGCGATGGTGCTCGCGGTCGCCCAAGGCGCGTATGCCGCGGACCTGACCGCGGACGCTTTGCAGGAGGCGCACGAGCGGCTCCTGGCCCTGGCGGTGGTGCCAACGGCATACGGCGGGACCCGGAGGGACCTCGCAGCGCTGAAAGACATGACGTCGCGGTTGATCGGTCGTTTCGTGCGCGCGGTCGAGGAGGCGACCCGGGTGGCGTACGGGCCGGGACGGCTAGCCCGATATGACGCGCGGCTCGTCGTGCCCGACGAGACACGCGCGGAGTGTGCCGTGCTCAAGGCGATCGCCGCGCATTTCGTCATGCACGCCGAGGACCGGGTGCCGCTCTACGCGCGGCAACAGGAGTTGATAGCCGGCCTGGTGGCTGGCTATGAGGCCGACCCCACGCGCCTGGACATCGACCTGCGGGCCGACCATGGGGCCGCTCCCGACGATGCGGCGCGGCGGCGCATCGTCGTCGACCAGGTCGCGAGCCTGACCGACGTTCGCGCCTGGGCGATCGGTCGCGCCTGGGGGCTTGCCTGATCCGCGCCCGCCCGCGTCTGCGTGGGCACTCATGCCCTGTGGATGGCCCGGAGCGGATGCCCACGGCGACTATCTACACTGACCGGACAGCAGCCGGAAGGAGCCGCGAGCAGTGGCCGGGCGAATCGTGGCCGAGGACATCGCGGCCGTGAAGGAACGCACGTCGATCGTCGACGTCGTCCGCGATCACGTGACCCTGCGCAATGCCGGCACCGGCTCGATGAAGGGCCTGTGCCCTTTCCACGACGAGAAGTCGCCGAGCTTCACCGTGCGCGAGAGCGCCGGCACCTATCACTGCTTCGGCTGCGGCGAGGGCGGCGATGTCGTGGCTTTCGTCCAGAAGGTCGACGGGCTGACCTTTGTCGAGGCGGTCGAGCGCCTCGCTGCCCGGCTCGGGATGGAGTTGCGCCGCGAAGAGGGCGGGCCCAGTGGCGAGAGCCTCGGCCGGCGCTCGCGCCTGGTCGAAGCCCACCGCATCGCGCAAGAGCTCTATGCCGATCGTCTCGTCAACAGCCCCGATGCGCGGGCGGCCCGGGACTTCCTGCGGGCGCGTGACTTCACGGGCGCCGACGCGGCACGGTTCGGCGTCGGCTTCTCTCCCCGTGGCGGTGAGGAACTCGCCCGGCTGCTGCGCAGCCGCGGCTTCTCCGAGGAGGAGATGGCGCTCGCCGGGCTCGTCGGGCGGGGTGCCCGGGGCAGCTACGACCGCTTCCGCGGCCGGCTGATGTGGCCGATCCGCGACACCTCGGGCGACACCATCGGCTTCGGGGCGCGGCGGATCTTCGATGACGACCGGATCGAGGCGAAATACCTCAACACCACCGAGACGACGATCTATAAGAAGTCGCAGGTCCTCTATGGGATCGACTTGGCGAAGAAGGCGATCTCCGGCGGCCGGCGGGCCGTCGTCGTCGAGGGCTACACCGACGTGATGGCCGCCCACCTCTCCGGCGTCGAAGCCGCGGTCGCGACCTGCGGCACGGCTTTCGGGGTCGATCACATCAAGTTGCTGCGCCGGCTGATGCGCGACGAGCCCGGACTCGACCCGGCGCGGATCATCTTCACCTTCGACGGAGACGCGGCCGGTCAGAAGGCCGCGATGAAGGCCTTCGCGGAGGATCAACGCTGGACCGCGCAGTCCTTTGTCGCGGTCGCCGCCGACGGCATGGACCCGTGCGATCTGCGGCTGCGCAAAGGCCCCGAGGCGGTCAAGCATCTGGTCGAGGACGCCCTGCCGATGTTCGAGTTCGCCGTCCGGACACTGATCGGGCGACTCGACCTGACCACCGCCGAGGGGCGCGTGCAGGCAATGAAAGTCGCTGCGCCGGTGATCAATTCGATTAAGGATCCGAGCTTGCGACCGGAGTATGAGCGGACCGTCGCCGGCTGGATCGGCGTCGGCGTCGAACAACTCGCCGACGCCGTGCGGCGGGCCGGCACCTTGCGTCCCCCCGAGGAGCCGCGACGTCGCGACGCTGAGGCGGCGGAGCCCACTGCGGACGAGCTCGCGGCCGCCCTGCCGATGCCGAATATGCGCGACCCCCTGGTCAATGCCGAGGCCCAGCTGCTCCAGGTCTTCCTCCAATACCCGAACGTCATCACGGGGGAGATGCTCGACTCGATCGCACCGGAGTCCTGGGTCGCTCCCGCGCACCGCGCCGTCTTCGATGCCGTCCGCAGCGTCGTCGTCACCGAAGGTATGACGCTTGCCCAGTGGGTGCAGGCCGTCACCACCAATGCGCCGCTGGCCGCACAACCGCTCGTGTCCGCCCTCGCGGTCGCATCCCTGCCGGTGACCCTCGACCCGTCGTCGGGGCTGCCGGAGGCGCGCTATGTCGCCTCGCTGGTGGCGCGGGTGCGCGAGGTCTCCATCACCCGGGAGATCGCCGACTCGCTGTCCCTGATCCGGCGTTTGTCGTCCGACCCCGATGCCGACCCGGCACAAGTTCGGGCCGTGTCGATGCGTCTGCAAGATCGCCAACGAGCGTTAGCGGACCTTCGTGAGAGGGTGAGTTGATGGGATTCTCGTTGCGGCGCAAGGACACGGCGCCATCGCTGCCCGCTGAGGTCGCGTCGGGGCTCGGATTGCTGGCTAAGGAGCGCGTCGTCGCCGCGACCCGCGACGACACCGGCACGTGGGTCGTCGTCGGCACCGCCCGCCTGTATGCCGTTCCCCCCACCGGCGAGGTGCTCGCCCGCCCGTGGCACCTGGTCGACAACGGCAAGTGGGATCACGACAACTACACCCTGACGGTGACGTTTGTCGATGGTGCCCGCCCGCAGCAATGGGTCTTCCGGGAGGCCGCCCAGGTGCTTCCGGCCTTCCGTGAGCGTGTCCAGGCCTCGGTCGTCATCTCCGAGGCGGTCGACCTCGGCTCGAAGTCGCGCAAGGCGCGCGTAGTTATCCGCAAAAATCTCGCCGACGGCTCGCTGCACGACCAGACCATCCTAGGCCAGGGTGTCCGGCTGAGTGATCCGGGCGTGAGCGAGGCCGTCAACGCCACCCGGGCGCACCTGCGCGAGCAAGTCGGCCTCTGAGGACGGGCTGCAACGGGCCATTCCATGGCGACGATGGAACCGGAATCGGAAATCAATCCCGCGCGGGATGTGCGCAGGGTGCGGACCGCGGGCATCCGTGCCGGTCAGCCGACTGTGGAGCTCCCCCGGTTGGACTCGAACCAACAACCCTTCGGTTAACAGCCGAATGCTCTGCCAGTTGAGCTACAGGGGATCGTCTGGCACGCCTCGCGGCGCTGGGAAACCATAGCAAAGAGCACCCGGAGTCAAGAAACTCGCCATGGCCACGGCACGGCCGGCGCCGGGGAGTTGGCTCCCCAGCGCTGGTGTCAGCGCGGTGGAACAAACGGTGGTCAGGGTCGTCTGACTCGATGGAGGACAAGGCAGTCTCCGCAGCCCAATGACGAAGTCGGTTACACGACTTCCCCAGCCAGCGCGTGGGCGACAGGGCTCGATCAGGAACTTTTCACGTCCGCGCAGTCGGCGCCTCGTCATCGGCAGGAGGCGAGCTTCGGGGGATTCTGCTTCGCGTCCAACCGCACGCCGAGCGGGGTGAGGTTCTTGTCCACGGCCCGTTGCCAGGCGCCGGAACTGACCATCTTCGTCAGTGCGGTCGTGATCCGCCGGCACAGGCGGCTGTCGTCCTTAGGGAGGCCAACGGCATAGGACTCAGTGGAGAAGGTCTTGCCGACGAGGGTGAACTCATCGGCATACTGCGGCTGCCGGGCGAAGCCGGCGAGGACGACCTGATCGCCGGTGACGGCATCGATCTGGCCGGTGTCGAGCAACGCGACGCACCGGGCATACGAGTCGAAGGTCTGCAGTTGCACGCCTGGATACTTCTGGACGATCCGCTGCGCGGCGGGCGTCCCCGTGCCGGTGCAGAGCGTATGCCCGGGCATGTCGTCCGACCCGGCGATTCGGCTGCCGCGGCGCACGAGCAGCGTCTGACCGGTCGTGAGGTAGGGGCCGGCGAAGGCGACCGAGAGCGCACTCGCGTCGGTCATGGCATACGCGGCCACGACGATGTCGACCTGCCCGGTCGTGAGGAGGACGTCCCGCTGGGCGGGTGTGGCGCGGACATACGTGATTTCGGTCTTGCCGAGGGCATTGGCGACATAACTGGCGACGTCGATGTCGAAGCCGGAGTAGACACCCGCGCTGAGCAGACTCATGCCGGGTTCGTCAATGCCCACGCCGATCCGGATACTCGGACTCTCCGCGCCCTGGCACCCGCTCACGCCGAGCACAACAGCGGCGGCGAGCGCGATCCGCGCCGCACGTCGGTAGCGCCCGAGGGTTGGAATGCTCACGGGGGCAACGAGATCCGTTCTTCAGGTGCGGGTGTCTACATCCTCCCACGGGCGGAAAGGACGAGCGCGGTGGAGTTGGCTCCACCGCGCTCGCTACTGACCCAAGTCCGTCACCCCGGACGCCCCATTCGGCAGCCCGCAGGCGAGGCCCCCTGGTCAGTGGTTGGGGATCTTGAACTTCTGGCCCGGGAAGATCAGGTCAGGGTTCTCGATGTGGTTCAGCTTGGCGATCTTCGTGTAGGAGACGCCGAACTTCTCGCCGATCTCGGACAGCGTGTCGCCGGACTTGACGGTGTAGGTCCGGTAGTTCTCGTCGTCGTCCTTCTTGGGGGCGGCCTTCGCCTCCGGCGCCTTGGGCTTGGGTGCGGCCACCGGCTCGGCCGGGGCGTTCATCGGCTCCTCCGGGACCGGCACCGAGTGGGTGTAGTCGGGAGCGGGAGCGACCGTCGGCTCCGGAACCGGAGCCGGGTCGGGAGCGGCCGGGGGTGCCGGCGCGGGTGCGGTTCCGGCCTTCTGCGCGGCCTCCTGCGCGCGCTTCTCGGCGTCCGCAGCAGCCTGCTGAGCCTTCGCGGCCTCATCGCGCGTCTTGGCGGCGACCTCGTCGGCGTGCTTGCGCGCGTCGGCGGCCTCCTTGGCCGCCACTTCGGCCTGCTTTTTCGCCTTCTCCTCGGGAGTGTCGAAGCCGAGACTGTCCTTGATTTCGTCCAGGAATCCCATGATCTGGGTGTGCCTTCCATTGGTTGTGCACCGGTCGGTGCCGGCTCCGGGTCCTATGACCCGTGGGCCGAACGTACCGGACCGTACCCGCCCGCGCGCGCCGGACACCCTGGGAGTTTTCTGAGTGCCGACTGCCCGCACGCCTCCAGCTGCGACTGGTCGCCCCTGCCGTATGCCGTTCACCCCCACCGCGTGCGACGTTCCGGATGATCGTCCTTCGCGCAGCCGAGGCTAGACTCACCGCGCGCTTGACCGTCGGCTCGGCCGGAGCGGTCGAGCGCACGGGGCGTTAGCTCAGTCGGTCAGAGCATCGGACTCATAATCCGCCGGTCGTCGGTTCAAGCCCGACACGCCCCACTGGTAAAAGGCCAGGTCAGACACGGTTTGAGTAGTGATTTCTCACCGTCGAGACCGAGAAGGGGTGCCGAAAAGGGTGCCTAAACGAACCGCTGTGACACACGGTGAGCCATGAAAGGTGCCGCCGTACACATGACGGGCATGGCCGCGAACACGCCCTCCACCCCGTCACTTCGACTGCTGCCCGGCGGATCGGTCGACGTCTCCGAGTTGCAGCGCGACTACGACCGGCAGATGGGTGTCGTCGCCGAGGCACTACGGACTCTGGGCACCATCGCCGACCGGCTGGCTCTCGCCGCCAAAGCACAAGACGGGCCACGAGTCATGCGGCCCGTTATGTCTGTGACAGAAGCGGCTGAATGCCTCGGCGTGTCCAGGTCCACGATGAACCGGCTCATCCGGAGCGGGCAGATTCCGGTGCAGCGGTTCAACTCGATCCCGAAGATCCTGCGCGAGGATCTCGACACCTACACCCGGTCGGGACGTTGAGCACACGAGCCCCGCGCGGGCGTCCCGTCATCTACAAAGGCAGCGACGGGCTGTGGCACTGCATCGTCAACTTCGGCACCGACCCGGTCACCGGGAAGCGTCGCCGCCGGCACATCAAGCGGGTCACCCGCAAAGAGGTCGCGCAGATTGTCGCCGAACTTGAGCGTCACAAAGATGCCGGACTGACTGATCCCGACCGGGTGACCCTCGGGCAGTGGTTCCACCTGTGGTTGACCACCGGCACCCATCACCGCAAGACGCGAACCACACTCGGGTACGAATCGCACTACCGGTGCTACATCGAGCATCGACTCGGTTCGAAGCAGTTGCGTTCGGTCACGACGAAAGACATCGAACAGCTGCTGCTGTGGATGGTCAGCGAAAGCGGCCCAGGCGTATCGGCGAGTACCGCGTCATCCGTGCGACGAACCTTGCGGTCCTGCCTTTCGGAAGCGGTCCGGGAAGGACGGATCACCCGCAACCCCGCGACCTACGCGCGGACCCCTTACGGTGAACCGACCGAAGTGCCCACCATCCGGCAAGCCGACATTCCTGCCATCGTCGCGGGGCTGAAAGGACACTGGCTCGAAGCTCGGTTCTTCCTCGGCCTGACCACCGGGATGCGTCAAGGGGAAGTGCTCGCGCTCCGCTGGGATGACATCGACTTGGATGCCGCAACCATCACCGTGTCCGGTTCCCTCGCCCGGCACCCGTGGCGGCATGGCTGCACCGACCCGGTCGCGTGCGCGAAACGGAAATGCCGGACCACGCGGTGCCCGGCCCCGTGCACACGCCACACCCGGGACTGCCCGGAGCCCTGCCCGGACACCTGCACCAGACACGCATCCACGTGCCCGCAACGGGNTCGGTAACCCGTGGCGGGCCAGTGGCTACGTCTTCTGCTACCCGGAAGACGGACGCCCGATCGGACCGCGCACCGACTGGGGTGCCTGGGGCGCAATCCTCGCGACCGCAGGTGTGGACCACTACCGGGTACACAGCCAACGGCATTTCGCGGCCACGAGCCTCCTCGGCTCGGGAATCCCGATCCCCGTCGTCATGGCCCAGCTTGGTTGGAGCTCCGGGGCGATGGTCCAGCGGTACGCGCACGTCGTCGACCAGAGCAAGCGAACAGCGGCGAACGCGGTCTCCGCATCCGTTTTCGGCTAACGATGTCCTCGCAGGATCTTGTTCACCGCAGTTTGCGAGATTCCTACAGCAGCCACGATTTGCGCCGTCGTCGCGTCTCCTTCGAACAACGCAATCACGCGCCGGCGGCGCTCCGCGATCGCTGCCTTTGAGAAGTCCGGGCGACTCTGCCGGATTGCGCCTTGGCCCTCCTTCTGCGCTTTCGAGCACGCCGCCGACCCCGCATGGGTGGACATGCGGCTACTCGCGATCTTCGTGCCACATTCCGGGCATTCGACTTGCGCCCGGGCGGGGCTTTCAGCCACCGAGCGCTGCTGCATCATGCCGACTGCCCGACGGCAGCGTGCCGGGTGCGGCCAGCCGGCGCGACGACGCAGTTCTGCGGCATGGGTTAGGTCAACGCCAAGTTTCGCCGCGATCACTCGGGTCGGCTCGTCGCTCGTTAAAAGCGCCAGCTTATGGGCGCGGGTCAAGCGCAGCGGCGTGTAGTAGGCGTTCACGCACGGTATGTGTACGGGCGGAAACCGTTCCCGTACACATCACCGGTGTGCTGCTCGCCAAGCTTCGACGCCACCCCGCGCGGGGCTGGTACCGCCCGATCTCCACGGACATCGTCGACGTGCACTGGCACTCTCCCGGCGGCGGGCCACACCCGACCGGGGGATGGGTGCTGAGAGAAACGTGGCGGTCCGGGGAACGTCGGTACCGGGACACCGGAGGCGCGCTGCACCGACTCGACGGGCCGGCGGTCGAATCAAAGTTCGGCAACGAGTGGCATCTGTACGGCATCCAGTTCGAGGAAGACGAGCACACAGAGATCGTCGCCCTGCTCCGGGCGATAGGCGAAGCGCCCGATGCCTGCGTGGGTTGAGGACGGCGTGACGCCGCACCCGACCGGTGGCTATGTCCGTGTCATCACCAACGACCACAACACGCTCTATCTGGACGCCGACGGCAAGAGCCACCGACTCGACGGACCCGCGATCACGAGGCAGGACCGCGGCAGCGCCGGATGGTGGAAACACGGGAGGCCGCACCGTTTTGACGGCCCGGCCGTCGTTCGCGAGAACGGATCGAGCGAGTGGTGGCTCGAAGGCGCGCCGATGTCCGAAGCTGCGCACACCGCGATCGTTGAACGGCTCCGTGCGACCGGCGAAGCGCCTTAGCCGAGCAGCGCCAGCTTCATCCGGGCGGCAACGTGAATGCCGAACCGCTGCACCGTGTCCCGCGTGTGCCCGTTACCGACCGCCGAAAGGACGTCGTCAACAGACGCCGACGGATTAGACCGCTGCACCGACACCAAGTCCGTCAACGGCAAATCGCTGCCTTCGATGAACCGGATCTCCTCGCAGCCCAACTCGATCGCCTCCCGGGCACGGGCACCCTGCTTCGGTCCGACCATCTCCGCGAGCTCAACGTATCGGCCAGCCGCCGTCGAATGTTCGGCGTGCGAAAGGAAACCCCGCAACTGCGCCGGCGACCCCTGCAGGACCGCCTGACGGGACCAGCCGCCGACCCGGAGCGCGTGCATCAACTGCGGGTTGGCAGTCACCATCTGCTCCGTCCGGTTCCTTTCAAGCTGGGTGACACCCGCCAGAGCGGCATCGTCAAGGGGGCGCTGGTTCGCCGACGCGCCATACGCGTGCATGACGGCGACCGTTTCCGGCAGCCAGCCTCGCCTCGCCAGATCATCCGCCTCCTGTGGGGAGACGGCGATCCCGATCGAGCCATCACCTTGAGCGCGCTGCAACTTCGCCCACATAACGCGGCCCTGCGGAGTTGTGCACTCCAGCGCCTGCTGCCGGTAGATGTTCGTGGCGTCACCACCCCACCGGTTCGCGAACGTCGCGATGCATTCCTCCACCTCCGTCTCAAGCGGAGCGATAGGACGCTGCGCCGGAGGAGCGATCTCCTCCCACGGGGACGGCGGCTCGACATCGAGAGGCCGTGGCTCTGCATGGACTTGGCGGGCGAACCGGCCACCCCACGAGGTGCCTTCCGGGTGGCGAGCTTGAACAGTCATGCCATAGATGTGTGCGGCTCCCGGAGGCAACTACGATGACGCCGGCGATGTATACGGTCAGCGCGCCGAATCGACCTCCGGCAGCGAACGCAGGTCGTCGGCGTCGATGCCGTGCTCTGCGAGCCGGGCATTCAGCGCTACATGCCGCATCTCCGTCTTCTCCGCTTCGTTCGGCCATTGCCCGGCCTCGGCCTCGGTAATGTCGCGGACCCGCTCTTTCAGCGCGTTGGCCTGGTTGTTGAGCTTCCGGAACGCGGCGATGTCGACATCACGGTGGGCGATGTCAAGCCGACGGCTCAGGTTCGCGAGCTCGATGTGCGCCTTGTCCCGGTCGGAGGTGACATCTGGGATATCGAGAGCTTTCCACGCCGCCTGCGAGACATCCTGGAACGCGCCACCCTCGAAGCTGACGATGTAACTCGTCGACGGGCGATTCGAGAACGCGACCGCCTGCTTGCCGGTCACGCCACGCTTACGCAAGTCGTCGACGATGGTGCCGACCGAGCCGTCAGGGAACCGGTACCGCTTCGACAGTTCCGCCTCGGCACGCGCCCGCTGCCGCGCCGTGAGGCCGTCGTAGTTGACACCGAAGTCGTGGATGAGCGCCGGTTTCACCTCTGGCCGATTCCCGAGCTTGGCGATGTCGGTGACATCAATGTGACGGTTCGGGTCGATCACAAGGTTGTCAATCAACATGCCGTCCTTGACGGCCTCGCGGCGTGGCACAAGGAAGGCCCGTTCCTCGCCGGTCGCGTCCTTCGTGGCCCAAGCGACCGCCTGCGTGACCGGCAGCCATTTTGCGTGCGTGTCCGTGTGCTGGGTTCCGACGAACTCATCGCGGTGCGCGGCACGGAATGCCGCCTTGTCGGCCTGCTCCGCCTCCCGACGCTTCATGTAGGACTCGGACACCGGGATTGTTTCACCGGTCGCCTTCTCGTACTTGTCCGGGAACCAGTCCTTGACGGACGTGACCGCTTCCGCGCGGATGACCTCCATGTCACCTTGACGGTTGTAGACGAAGCCTTCCGGGTGCACCATCGCCACAATGTGCGACTCGGCGTCCTCCTCGTACCAACCGGACGGGTTACGCAACGCGGGCGGGATCATTCCGTTGCGCTCCGGCGACAACTTGATACCACCGTGGCTTGCGGTCGACACCTGGACTATGCCGGGCGCGGTCTCCTCAATGTGTTGCGGTTCACCCCACGGGGTGCGCTTGATCGGTCCGACGGTGCCGTAAACCAACGACCCGTCCTGCGCCTGGTCAAACCGCACCAGTTCCGTGCGCGCCTGACCGGGAGTGTCGAAGGTGCCGTGCGAGATCAACTCGCCCGTGTGCTGGTCCCGAATCTGAAGTTTGGTGACGCCGTGCTGGGTGACGATCAGTCCCTCCCTGCCACCGTCCGCGCGAACATCTTCACGGACCGGCGTGGGATCCACCCTGTCGATCGAATCGGATAGAAGGCAGAGGGCACACTTGCCGCCGGTCATGTCCCCGACCGGAGCGGACGCACCGCAGTCGGAACACGTGCCGGGGGTATCGGTCAGTTCCTTCGACTCGGCGTGCCGGTGGCCGGCGAACTGCCCGCCGATCGTGGTTCCGCGGGGCTGCCGGGACTGCGTGTAAGTGGTCACGGCCGCTATGTGTGCGGCTCAGGTTCGGGCGATCACCTTGTCGATATTCACGCTGACGGACTCGACCCGTCCGCGATGGTCGTCGACATCGACGCCGAACAGGTCGGTGAAGTCGTCGTAGCGGAAACCGATGAGCCGGGTCGTGTTCCAGACCTCGTCACCGTGGTCGGCGAAGTCGTGGTCGCCGGCAGTGACGGACCAGCCGCCTTCATCGTCCGGTTCCAGCGTGAACTCGGCAGCGTCCGGATAGATCGAGCGGACCATGACCGCGGTCGCCTGAACAGATCGGGTTGTCATGCGCCGGGACGCCGCCTGCTGCTGCTCGAACGCTTGGTCAGCTTCCGCCATCAGCGCGTCGATCCGGGCGTCATCGAACGAGGAAACTTCTGGGACGTACTCATCGTGGTCGAGGTCGCACCCGACATCACCGCAACCGAAGTCCGGGTGCGCCGCGACATGACCGTGCTGCGCGCACGACTCGCAATGCCCGGGAAGGCCGACCGACTGACGGTTCGGGTTCGCGCCGGCGAAAATCGACGCTCGCGGTGCCGGATGCAGTAGGCCGAGATCAGGGCCACCGAGATCGTCCGTGGTGTCCTCGGCGCGGGAATAGGTGGGGAAGCTCTGGGTCGTCTCAAGTTCTGCCGGCTCGGCGTGCTGCTTGGCCGCGAACTTTCCGCCAGTTCCACGCGGATGCTGACCTTCGTCAAACGTCGTCATGCCCAGGATGTGTGCGGCGCGACGTAGGGGATGTGCAGATGCGTTGACGCCTGCCGTGCCGCCTCCACGCCACGACGGTCATACCGGGAGGTCGTATCCACGGACGCGTGCCCGGCAAGGTCACGGACCGCGATCACGTCCTGGCCGGCGGACAGCAGTTCAGTGATCGCCCACCGCCGGCAATCATGCGGGGCAAACCGAGGGACGCCCGCCCGGTCTGCGAGGAAGCCGACCCGCTTCCAGATTCCGTGTCCGGTCATGCGTTCAGAGGTGCAGCCGCGACCAAACGTCACCAAAAGCGGTCCAGGACCATCAAACCGCACCAAACGCCAGTGTTCGACAGCGTGCAACGCCCCGCCGTGCAGGAACACGAGGCGCTGCCTGCCGCCTTTCCCGTGCCGGATCACAAGCTCAGAACCAGCCAGGTCGTCAACGTCGACAGCGGCAAGCTCCGAACGTCTGACCGCGCACATCGTCAACAAGGCCAGCATCGCGGCGTCCCGGCGATGCACATCACCGTCACGGCCTGCGATGTCCGCGAACATCGCCTTCAACCCGCCATGCGTCACCGACGGGCCGGCGACCGGGCCGGACGATGACCGGGGGAGCGACGTCAAAGCGGTGCCGACCGCGTCCGCGCGGGATGGCTCCATCAACCCCGACAAGCGCGCCGTCCGGACCACGCCACGCACTGCCGCGAGATGACGGTTCACGGTCGCCGGCGACCACCGACCCACCAGTAGGGAGCGGAGATAGACGGCAGCGGGATAGTCGAGGTTCACCCAGTCGAGCCGTTCCCTCGGCGGGAACAGTGGGTCAGCGCCGATCTCCAGATCTTCCGCGTACGCGACCTCCCGGGCCACCGCATCAAGTGAGGCACGCATCGACCGGGCGGACGCGGGAGACGTGAACGTCGACAGGTACGTCTCGACGAGAGCGCCACCAGGCCGGAAACCGATCAGGCTCGCCATCGGGCCGGGGTTTCCTCAGCAACCGCCGCCAGTCGTGCCGCCGTCGCCGCCTCCTCCGCACTCTGCCGTGCCCGACGCCGGTAATCGAGCACATCCACCAAACGCATCCGGCGATGCGTCCCTGCCATCGTCGACGGCAACTGGCCGGCGGCGATCAACCGGACCACCGTCGAACGGGACATCCCCAGTAGCCGCGCGGCCTCCGCCGTCGAGACGTCCCGGTTCGTCGGGACAACCACCGCTGCACCCGAATCCCCGGCATAGCGGAGCACGTCATAGATCAGGGACGCGACGGCTGGAGGCAACCTCGTCTCCACCGTGGAATGGCCGTCACCGAACGTGACTGTCACCGGGACGTGGCGACCACGGTCCCGGTGATCCAGCCAGGTGAGAACGTCATCCGTGGTCGGCACGAGAAAAGTATTGCCGAGGCGATCAACTCCACAGGGGGTGACGTATCCGCCGAGCGCTTAGCCGACATGTGGGATCGGACGGTCAGGTCCAATCAATCGGCGAGGAAGTCGTCCGCTGTCCACGGCCACACCAGACGCCCGCCTCTGCGGCCACGGCGAATCCACTCGTCCCGATGCGGAGCGTCAAACGCCTCTCGGCCTTCCGCACCGGCGTTCCACATCCGCATCGGGGACTCGAAATGATCCGGACGCATCTGCGCGAACGGGATACCGGAACGAGACGCGGAACCGATCAACTTCGGATCCACAGTGCCGTCCGCGACCAGACGTTCGATGCACTCGACGTCCTCGTTCTTGATGCCCTCGTGCGGAGTCCACGCCGTGTCGACCGCAGACAGCAGACGCGGGTTGGCCGCGACCCGGGTAAGCATTTCGGAAGAGACCTTCTTGGCGATGTGCTCGGAGACCGGGGCGTGCATCAGCGACGAAGCGACCTGCGCCCCGGACCATTTCGGATTCGCCTGCCGCTGCGCCTTCGCCTCTTCCGGAGTGACACCAGCAGACTGCATTTCGGCAGCCAGCGCAGGCGTGAACTTCGATCCGGCAACACGCGCCCACGTCCGCGCGTCCTGCGGCGTCAGATTGGATGACCGCAGTTCGTCACGGTTCTCGGCCCACATGCGAACAACGCCCTTGCCGTACGTCGTGACGTCCGCAGCCGTCCAGCCTCTTCGCAGAAGATTGCCGGCCTTCCATGACTCGGATTCAACTTGGTGGGCGGCGACAACATCCTCGACCGGATACTGCTCGAACCTCTTGTTGTCCAATGTGCTGTCCGGCACACCGCCGCGAATCAACGCGAGATAGCGTTCAGCGTCAGGCGCGTTCTCCCGGTCCGGATTGCCGGCGACTAGTAGGTCCGCCTGGAACCGGTCAACATCCTGATGCGAGTGCCACGACGTGACCGCTGCACGAATGTCGTCCGGCGAAGCCTTCTCAACGGCGCGTTTGACGGCGTCCTGCCCGATCCGAGGAGCTGGAGCGCCCTCCAAAGCCACGATCCGATCAACGGCATCCGGATTTTTCTCGACGAACCCTGGACGGCCGAGAGACCACTTGTACAGGCCGAAACTGTGGGCTCTCTGCAGAAGCTCCGGGCTCCAACCCGCGTCCCGGTACGCGGTGAGAACGGCCTTGTCTCCGTTCGACGTTCGCACCCCGGTGTAGCGGTCCAAGGCCACGTAAAGGTCGTAGTCGGTGAACGTGCCCGGCCCGTCGAGCGGGGACGGTTCACTTCGGCCCGTCGCCTTGAACTGACCGCCGGCCGTCACGCCACGTGGAACTCGTGATTGCGTCATGTCCGTGATGTGTGCGGCCCAGTTCCGGGGCACTCTGGGAAGTTTGGGACCGCAGAGATCGAGGGTCCACCCTGGTCGCCGTTAACGAGGTACACGAGGGTCGGTCCATCGCAGCGCTTCCAGACGCTGCTCCGCTAACACGGGTGCCAGTAGCCCCAAGCAGGATGATGTCGCCGATCGCAATGGCGGCATCCTGGACATTCAGAAGGTCGCCCTCCGGAGGTCGAGGAGCCACTGGTTGACGGTGATCGTGTCTGGGGTGCCGGGCAATGGTGTGGGGCGGTCGAAGACGTCGTTCAGGTCGGATATGAGATCCTCAACCACATCGAGGTCACCGTCCGCGACCTGCTGCCCGAACGCACGAGCACCGTCCGGGTCGGACACCTGGACAGTGAGGTCGCCCGTCAGCCACAGGCCACGCGCCTGCTCAGCCAGCCGGTACAGATGCGTACCGAACTTCGGACGGCGGGCTTCCGCCTTGTGTTTAGCCCCGTGCGCTTGCGCGGCGCAGTAACCGAGATAGGACGACCGGACCGCGTGAGCGGACAACACCGCACGCCGCAGCGACAGCAGCGCCCGGCCGGAGGGAGACACCTCGAGGTACTCGGGCAGCCAGAACGTCTCCACGACCGACGGATTGCCTTTCAACGCGAGAGCGAGGAACTTGCCCACCTCGTGCACGGTGATGTCCTGCTCAGCCCCAACCGAGTGATACGTCAACGCCTCAGCGCGTGGCGGGTTGAGGCCGACCAGACGTCGCGTCGGCAGAACCGAGACACCAAACAGGTCAACGTCGGAGGTCGGCGTCGCCAGACCATATGCGTGCGAGCCGACGACAGCCGTGAACAGGCGCGGAGCGGAGATCAACGGGGAAGTCGTCATGCCTTGGATGTGTACGGGGCAGCGAACCCTGCATTCCAGCCGACCTGACCCCCGAGCGGATATCCGTCAGCGGACGTCAATGCAAGTTCGTCGTCCCCGTCTACCGTCGTCCTGCGACCATAACCGTCGCCCGGGACGTAGCCAGCCTGTGCCCACAACTCCGACTCATCTGCGGGCACCCAGATCGACTCGAACGATCGAGACGATTGACGTTCGTCCGCAAACCGGTCCAGCGGGTCGGCGCGCACCCCGAGTGCCTTTGCCAGGACGACCAGGGCGCACGCACAGGTGTCGTCGTCGATGCCCGGCAGGACCGCGACACGGCCAGCGGACATGATCCGCTCCACCTCGGATGCGACTGTGAATCGGTCGATCGGGGCAGTCGTGTGCGGGACGACCACCCAGCCCCGCGCCTGAAGGAGCGAAGTGGCGGCAGCGAAAGCTGCCTGATTATTGCCGGCATAACCGTCGATCGGGCCGATCAGGGCGATGGTGCGTTGTGGACGGCTCACCGGTTCGGCCCCTTCGGATAGGCGTCGTGTTCGACGCCGTCCAAGACGCGACCCGCCTTCGCTGACCGCTGCATGACGGTGTGCCAGCCCGGGTGGCCGGCAGCCCACGGGTCAAACGGGTTTCCCGGGTGCAGCGCCGTCGCACCCATCTGGTGCATGACGCACCGGCTCTTGTTCTGACCGGTCGGCTTCTGCCCACTCCGGCGCTCACCGGCACGGAAGAAGTCGCGGCTGAAACGACCGGAGTCGAGGTCATCCTGGGTGATGACGTACTCGTCCGGCACCCAAGAACCCCAGCCGGTGAACAGGAACGGGATGCGTGTGACCGCGCACAGGTCACGCAGGTAACGCAGCCATTCCGGGTGGATCGGGCGGAAGCCGATTCGGTCCTTGTCCGCACCCGCAATGACCCACTCGGCCTTGTTCGGGCCGTGGAACGGGCAGTTCGAGGAAACCAGGAACGGGTGGGCCTGACGTTCGAGGTTCGCGCCGTCGCATCGGCAGAACGTGACCGGGCCGGTCGGGTTCTGCCGCAGGATCGCGTACCGGAACGTCGGGAGAGTCGACAGCAGCGCCTCGCGGGCGTTCTCGTCCGGGAGGTTCAGGCCCACGATGACGTTGCTGGGCAGAGCGCCGACCGGGGACGGGAAGTGGGTCGGCACCAGGAACGTGATGTCGGGACGTCGAGTGATGACATCGAAGATGTTCGCCAGGCGAACACCGGACATTGTTTCCGCGAACAGGTCGGCCATCACGCGGACGAACCGCGTGTCCCGGTACCGGAGCGGGGTGTCCCGGTGGAGGACCGGATCCCAAAGACGCAGCGTCATGCCGGTGATGTGTACGGTCAGGAAAGACGGTCGAGCACCGTGATGACGACGACATTCGCGGCGAAAATCACGGTCGCGAACAGCGCGACAGCCGTGACCACGTTGACTGCTCGGCGGGCTTTCGGACGCGTGGCACGCAGATGCAGGCCACGATCCAAGACGGAAACCAGCAAAGCAACGAACGCCGAAGCAACGGCGACGGTCAAGGAGAAGAAAGCGTCAGTAGGCACGGGGCCGAATGTGTACGGCGCGGTTCAGTTCGACGAGGCCGGCGAGAACACCAGCAACGCAGACAGTGCCACGGCTTCACGACTCAACTCGGGACGCATCCGCACCGTCCGCCCGGGCTGCCAAGACACGCCGTCAGGGGTGCGTGTGAACGGGCGGAACAGAACCGCCGCGCGCAGCGGAGCCAGCCGGACCACGATCATCACCGGCTCGACCTGGTGCCCGTCAATGGACGCCGTCCCTTCGGCGCACAACTGCACCGACCGGCACCGGAAACCGCTGTCCGCCATCATCGAGACAACCGTCTCCACGGTGTGCCCGAACGGCAGACCCATCTGCATGACATGGGTACCGCAGTCGGCAACCAGCAGCGGGGCGACCGACGGGCGTGCCTCGATTGCGTCGATGAAGCTGTGTAGGGCGAGATCGTGCAGGTCAGCCGGAACCATGCCGGTGATGTGTACGGCTTGCCGGACAGGTTTCACGCTGCCCGGGCGGCAGCGAGATGGGAGATGTCGATGGAGCGGATCTTCACGGACGCGTCGATGTGATTGGACTCGTCGTCGGTGAGACCGAACCGGGCGTACAAGGTGGCGTCCGTCCACGGTCGGGTGTAGTCGAGGCGCGGCACCCACCGGAACCGGTCCGGCGTCAGATGCGGGGCACTCTTGCGTTGCGCGATCAGGAACCGGGCGAACTTCGAGGCGAGGAAGCCGGCGTAGTTGACCGCCTCGGATTCGGTGGCGAACGCGCCGGCCACGAGGAACGACTGGTTACAGATGATCCCGGGAGGCAGCACAACCGGGGCACCCGTCACCATTGACGCGATCCGACCGAGTGCGTCCGGCACTTGCTTTCCCGCGCCGTACACCTTCGGGATGACGACAGTGAACAACGACAGGTTCGCGTGATTACGGGTGACGAGGACCGCGTCGACGTGAACGACCCCGGAACTCCGAAGCATCGGCACAGACCCGGGAAACGGTGCGGGGGAGCCGAGATAGTTCGTCGTGAACAGCCGGGCGTACGGGTGTTGCGGCGACACCCACGGTGTCAGCGAGTGGGCGAGGTCGGCAGGAGCCGCCTTCACCAAGATCGGTAGGGCTCTCGGGTCGCGGACCAGCAGGTCATGGGTTCGCAGGTCACGCGTGGCGGACGCAACGACCATCCCGTTGACCCGGGTGTCGAACCGGCAGTCCCCGTCATGGCGGGCGTCCCGGTGAAAGTAGACGACCCCACCGTCGATCTGGTGGTCCGGGAAGACGTCCAACGGCAGCGGGTGGTCCACGATGACCGCGATCGACCGGTCGGCGAGCATCCGGTCCCGGAAGTCGTCCAGGCGCTTCCCGCCAGTGAACCAGCGGGCCGGGATGAGGAACACCAGATGGGCAGGGTTCAGGTCGAGCGCGTGCTCGACGAAGCGGTGATAGAGCGGCTGTGGATGGACCCCGGCAACACCGGAGACGACCTGGTAGGGCGGGTTACCGATGATCGCGTCGAACTGCACGCCGTATATGTGGGCGGCGCGGTTTTACAGTTGGCTAAGGCCGTCCCCAGCGGACCTGCTCGTCGGCACCGGGGGCGGCCTCGTATCAGTGATGTGTACGGCGATCAGCTGCCGTACGCCGCCGCACACATGACCGGGCATGATCCGCGCCCTGACCGCCGTAACCGCCGCAACCCTGATCGCCGGCACCGCCCCGGCGTCCGCACAGCAGCCTGACGGAGGAATGCTGCTCGCGCCCCCACGTCCCGGGGCGACCGGGACGCTCCTCAACGGCAGGACACTCGCCGCGGGCTACCTCGTCCTCGACGCCGACATCTCCCCCGACGGTAAGACGGTCGCGTTCTCCGGGCACCGGACCGGCGACTGGAATGTCGACATCTTCACCGTCCCTGTGAATGGCGGAAACCCGACACGGATCACCACGCACGACGCCTGGGACGACAACCCCGCATGGTCTCCCGACGGCACCCAGATCGCCTACTCGACGGGCCTGTTGGATGAGCAGCCGTTCCGTGACATCGCCATCGTCAAATCGACCGGCGGGACGCCCCGGTACGTCACCGACGCCAGTGCCGCCCTCAGCGGTGCCTGCCCAGTCGGGCACCGGATCAACCGGCCAGTCTGGTTCTCCGACGGGAAGCGCCTTCTGGTGTCCGACCAATGCGATGCCGGCTGGCCGAACGTCACCACAACGAACAGCACCCAGATCATCTCTGTCGCCACCGGGGCAACGCTGTCCACGATCACCGGGGTGTGGGACGCTGACCTGTCCCCGAACGGACGCGAGATCGCCGGCGTCACCTACGCGAACGGCACCTCGGGCGCAACGACGGTGATCGCTCGGTACACGATCGACGGACGCCGGATCACCAACGTGACTGCTGCGAAAAAGGGCCTCGGCCAGTACGACCCGATTTACAGCCCCCGCGGGAACCGGATCGCCTACCGGAAAGCGGTGGGCGCGGACTCAACCGCATGGACGGTCGGCATCAACGGCGGGACACGCCGGAACGTCGACGGAACGGCTCGCGTCCTCGACTGGCGCTAAAGGACGGCCAGGTCGCGGTAACTGACCGGCGGGTCGATGGCGTACGGCGCTGTGTCGGTAAGCCGCCACCACGATCGCGTGAACGCCTGCTTCGGGCCAGGGGAGTGTCGGGCGAGAACCACCTGGTGAGGGGCGAGGAAGTCCCCGCACACGATCTGGGACGACAGGATCGCGTCCGCGGCCCGTAGGAATGCGTGTGACGGATTTCCGCCACGTATCGCCGCCTGGGCAGTTTCGAGCATCCGGGTGCGGGTGGTCTCGACATTGCTGCGGTCGATGTCGATACCTGACAGGGACGCGAGAGCTCGTAACACCGTGTACTCACCCGTCGGGACATGCGGGGCCAGTTTGCGGCGCAACGCCTCAACAAGGAAGTTCCCGGTCCCACAGGAGGGCTCCAATAGGGTCGCATCCAGGTCGCTGGTGATTCCAGGGATCAGATCCAGCATCGCCGTCACTTCGCGGTCAGCGGTGAATACCTCGCCGAGTGTGTGCGCCCGAGAGCTCACGCTGCCGCCCCGAGGGGACGCAGGCCAGGGTGGGTGTCGATGACTAGTTCCGTGAACTGTGAAGCGATCACGCGAGGGTTCAGGACGGCACCGTCGACGAGCGCCCCGACGATCACCCGGGAACCAGACACCGTCAGTTCGAGGTCGATTAGGCGGCAGTTGAGCAGGGCGAGCGCGTCCACGGCGGACACGCGCAGGGCGTCCACGACGAACGTCTCCGGTGCCCGGAACGCGACCACGAACCGGGTCGGCTCCGGCGGTGTCGCGTACACCCGTGACGGGGACGGCAGGTCACCCATTTCCGCAGTCAACCGGTCGAACAGTCTCCGCTGCGCCGACACTGTCGCAGTGCCCACCACGCCCCACCGCTCCTTCAGGCATCGGGGTTGCTGCCTGTCCAGCACCCTCGAACGATCTCCATGTGTACGGCAGGAGACCGACAAGCAAACAGGGCAAAGTCTGAAGTTGTGGACCGTGCAAATCAAGTCCACTAACCGGTGGACAAGACACAGTTCACGCTGGTCAAGCCGCGTTTGACGTGCGATCGAGCCGCAGCTGTATAAGGGGCAGAAAAGCCGCTTCACGCTCAATCAGCGTGACATCGTGACCGGACCGTAATGCGGCCTCACCGGTCGTGCCCGACCCGGCGTACGGGTCGAGGATGTGCGCGATCCCCGGCGGAGCAACCAAGTCGACGAGCCACTGCATCAACGCCAACGGTTTGACGGTGACGTGCGCTGTCCCGTCAGGTGTGGAGGGACGTTCCGAGGCGGACGCTCGGGCGCAGTAGAAGAAGCGGGAAACACCGGCCTGGGCGGCGGTGTTGATCGGGTTTGCCGCGTCCAGTTGAGCGGCGGAACCCTCGTCGAGGACAACGTTCGACGGCCAGCGCCCGTCGGCAGAATAGTTCGAGCGGACACCGAGCATCGCGTAGTCGCCGTACACGGAGTTCAAGCCGTGCTGCGTGCCGAAATCGCCGTGCCGATTCTTGGTGGTGGTCTCCTGCCGGTCGGCGTCAGAAGTGAACGGGATACGGGCCGAAGCGATATCGAGAGCGCCCGTCCCGTGCGCGACCAGGTTGTCCAGCGCGGAACCAGTGAACGGTTTCCGGGCCAGCAGGATCGGCTCGAACCCGGGACGCAGGCCAGTCGCATGGCCGTGGAAGTGTGTCGCGGTGATGTCGTCACCACGTTTAGCGAACTGCCGTTTCAGCGGTGTCGTCTTCGGCATCCCGCTGCCATACAGCCAAGCGAGCGTGTCGCGAAGCTCGAAGCCAGCCAGCCGGACTGACATGCCGAGCAGATCCATCGTTCGGGGCGACCCGAACACCGCCATGTGCCCGCCCGGTTTTAGGACACGCAGCAGTTCGTCGAAGACTGCTGGTGGTGGGACGAAGCCATCCCAGTCGTGGCCCATGAACCCTTTGGCGGCAGGCAGGAAATCCCGGTCCCCGGACAGCCACGCCGTCAACGCCTGGACGGTCTGCTTCGCGGTGATGTCGGAGAGCCCGTACGGGGGGTCCGTGACCACCGCGTCGACGCTGCCGTCCGGGATCGTAGGGAGAAGCTCGAGGCAGTTGCCGTGCAGGACGGTCGCCGGCATTACGGGTCCGGGGTCGTGTCGTAATGCAGGAGCCGCTCCCACGTGGAAGCGTCCGGGTTGAACGGGGTGTCCCCGATGTAGAAGCCGTCTTTCACTTTCCTCTTATCCCGCAGACGCTGCAGGTTGGTCAGGTGCAGACCTTTCCGCGACCTGCCCCTGACCAGCCAAAACACGCCGAACTCGACAGCAACGAAGACGAACACCGCGTACTTCCCCAGCACGATCATCGATATCGACGCAACCAGCGCCGCGACCGGCAACGCCATCAATGCGACCTGGAAGTTCAACCGGTTGAAGTCGAACGTCTTGATGATGATCCGGCGCTCCGACGCGGCTTCGCGCGTCAGCGGCGTCAAATCGAAAACCGGGGCGGACATCGGTGATATGTCACAGCGAGTTCAAGATCGAGACGACGATCCCGCCCACGATGTCGACGATGTAGAGGACCGCCGGGAAGACGACTTTCGGGACGGCGAGCATCATGGCCGCGAAACCGGTCCACAGCAGCTTGCTGGAGCCTTGACCACCACCCTGGCCTTTGCGCTTCTCCCACGCCCACATGCCGAACGCGCCGACCATGATGATGACGGCGATCAGTGTGGTCAGGTCGAGGATGCTGCTGATGGAGGCCGGCAGCTTGGACATGAGGTTGTCCCAGCCACCCTTGAGGTCGAGGGTGGTGCCGTCCGCCATCGGCGCGACGAACATTGGGTTACGCATTGTGTGCGCTCACTTTCCGGCCCGTAGGCCACTTTTGGTCTCTACCAACCCCCCATGCGGCAAGTTGGTCGTTTTAGCGGCCGAAACCGTTCGGACGGCATGTGTGCGGCGGTCATGCGGGACACCGGGTGAGCGGTTCGCCGGCGAGAATCCCCGCCACCCACGACACTTGCGGGTCGTGGGACAGTTGCCGGCGGGTGTCGTCCGGGAGGTCGTAACCGCCGTCCAGGGCGCGTAGACGCACCAACGGGCACGGATCGGCGGCGGCACGCGCTGCGACCCCAGGACGGGCGTCCAGGCGCATCAGACGTCCCAGGACGGCCCGAGAGGCCCGATCCACCGGCCCAGGGCCGCTCAAGGCCACAGACGGCTCAGCGTGCGCCTGCTTAGCGAACTCGCCGCCCCGCCCGCGCCGGTGTTTCGACTCATCGAAAGTACTCATGCCGCTGAAGCCCGTCGCCTGGTCGCGATCGTCAACGCCGACCCCCACAGGTCGTCCGCGTACTGCGGGCGAGACGTGAAAACGTCGACGACGTCCTGCTGCTGCCGGGCGTCCAAATCGCCGAACGGGGCAAACAGCAGGACGCCGTCGCTGTCGCCCGACTCCCACGCCCGAGCAGCAGCCAGCGCGCCGCCAGAGTCGACGATCCGCTTGCGCAGCGCCGTCGCCGACTTGCTGTCGATCGTCTCGGACGCCGGCATCGGAGCGTTGCGGTACTGCGCCAACGCCGGGTACAGCAGCGCCTTCTTCGTGCGGGCGTTGTCGCCGCCGGACAGGATCCGGTCACCGAGAGAACCGTCCGCGAAATCGGGATCGGACTCGTGCGATGTGGACGGCACGCCGTGGTCGCCGTACGCCTCCATGTGCGCGTTCAGCGAGGCTTCCCGTGCGAACCGGTGGTAGCCGGCGCGGGGACGGTTTTTCGCGTCCAGGGACAGGCGAACCTCTTCGGCAATCGCGTCCTCTTCGGCGACCGTGATCCGTCGGCCCAGCTCCGTCTGCTTCGCCGCGACCGCACGACGCCATTTCGCCGTCGCTGCCGTCTCACGCGGAGTGCGTCCGTCCAGGAGCCGGGCAGCGTGCGACCGGGCACCAGCGTGGACGTAGCCGCGCGGGTTGGTCGAATGCCCGCCACGATTCGCGGCAGCCGCGAGGTACGTCAAGACCGACTCCATCGCGGCGTCTTCAGCGTCCTCGTGCCGGCCACCGCTGTGCAATGCCGTGCCGAACCTCGCCGACCTGTTCGCCTGGTCGAGCAGCATCGCGGCGTCCTCGTCGGTGACGAAATCCAGGGGTGCCGGTTCGGCGTGAATCTTGGACGCGAACTGCCCGCCGGTGCGGACACCCGGCGGGATGCGGTTCTGGGTCGTTGTAGCCATATCCGTCATGTGTGCGGCGGGGTTCACGCGAGCCAGTCGGGTTCGTCGGCGGACAACGGGGCCGGAATGTGGGCGTACGCGGCATAGCCGTCGACCTCGTTGCGGTACGTCAGATCGGTGAAACCGGGGTCGGTCTCGCCCGTCACCGACGACGCCATCCGGTTCGGGTCGGACGGGGTGGGGATGCCGTCGGCACGCCACGACGCGGCCTCGTCCGGGGCAAGCCCGACCGCCAGCCAGACGAACGCGGCATCCGGGGTGAAATCGAGGCGACGCCAATGCTGGGCGTCAGCGGCGCTGATGCCCGCAGTACGCCACTGGGCGGCAGCGGACGGGTCGAACCAGTGCCGACGCCAGTCGGAGGCACCGAACGCGGTGAAGCCGGCGTTACGCCAGTCACGGGCCATCTCGTGCGGGACGCCATGCTGCTGCCAGGCGGCAGCATCCACCTCGTCGAAGTCCGACCAGGCGGTAAGCGTCCCTGGTTGCTCGGCGTGAGTTTTACGCCCGAACCGTCCACCAACGTCGCGGGGCTGGCCGATCGAAGGATTCGCAGTCATGCCCGGCATGTGTGCGGCGGGTTTAGTCGCGGTGCCGGACCCAGACGGTGACGCGGGGCGGAGGAGGTTTCGTTGCGTCGTCGAGGAGTGCCACCAGTAGGCCGGTGCCGACGATGTACGCCCCGATCTCCTTCCAGGTGATGCCGGGGGACAGGTGCCGGATCAGGGCCAGACCGCCGGCGAAGACGGCGGTAATGAACGCCAGCCGGATCAGGCAGCCGAACGCTCGCAGGGCGATCAGGACCAGCAGCCCGGCGGTCGCCGCCAGGACCGCCCCGGTGACCGTCCACGGATGGGCTGCCAGCCACCCGGCAAGGTCCGGGTCGGCGGGCATTAGCAGCCTCGGAAGGTGCGCAGCAGCGTCTCGACGCGGTCTCGGAGCAGGTCGGCGTTCACGCGGCCCCAAGAGTCGAAATCGACGCCGTCGGTGTCGCGGTGCTCCCGGTCGTCGGCGAGCATCAGGTCGGTGCGGCCAGCGATGTCCAGGTCGGTCATCGCGTCGTTCGGGGATTCGTCGATCCAGGCGGCGGTGACCGCGTCCCGGCGTAGTTGGCCGGCGAGGACGGACGCGTCCTGCGGGGTCAGGTCGGGTCGGGCGTTGACGGTGGCGAGGACGAACGTCGCCGACGGCGGAGCGGAACACCACTCGTCGATCTCGGCGAGCGTCACCTCGCCGGGGTCACGGTCACCGCGCAGCCGGGCGTAATGCTCTTCGCCGAGTTGGGCGAACTCGACGCCGGACGGGACGGGAAGTTCGCGGCTCTCTGGCCGGACAACGGTCGTCCACCGGCCACCGGCACCGCGAGGGTGGGCGGCGGCGTCGAAGGCGGTGATCGTTGCCATGGCTGGGGATGTGTGCGGCGGGGTCAGGCGGTCGCGGGCAGGGCGTACGCCCACTGGTCGCGGAGCCGGGTCAGAGCGCCCCGGATCCGGTCGAAGGTGGCGGGCGGGTCGGGGATGCCGTCCGGGTCGTTGGTCACCGACCGGAAGACGTCGATGGCGTCCGGGTCGTCGCTGTCGCGGTAGGCGAAACCGCCGAGGACCGACAGGCGGTAGCAGGCGAAGGCAGGGTCGGTCCCGTCATGGGCGTAGTCGTCCGCCAGCTGGGCCAAGCTCAACCCGGCGACGGCGTACGCGCCAGGCATGGTCCGGGCCAAGATCGCGCCGGCGGTCGCAACCTCCCACTCGAGGGCGCGGTCCCCGGGCAGCAGGTCGCCGACTTCGAGAGCGTCGAGGATTTCGTCCGCGCCGCCGGCCATCCAGGTTTCGAAACGGGCGGCGTCCGCGGGCACCGAAAGGTCGATCCCGGCGATGGCGAGCATGTCGATCCAGCCGGTCTCCGGATCGTAGATTTTCGCGAGCTCGAGGGTGAGCAAAACCCTCGTCGCCCACTCGTCGTCGGTCTCGATCCAGATGGTCCCGTCGTCGTCGGTGAGGGTGGCCCGCAAAGTCATTTCTGGGGGCAGCCAGAAGACCGGGTGCCAAGCCAGTTCCGCGTTCAGTTCGGGGTAGTCCTGGGGGGTGCCGCCGGCGGCTTTGACGGGGACCGGAAACGCGCCGATACGCGACACCACGAGGTCGCTCACGGCGACACCGGAATCGCGGCAGAAGTCGGCGATCCGGTCGAGCATCTCGACGGGGTCCACGGGAGCGAGGAGCACTTGCCCTGGCTCGGTCAGGTAGTGCCGCCTGGGGGGCGAGGCACTGAGCGGTTCGGTCGTCACACCTAGCCCTATGCGGCAAGTGACTTGATCGAGCGGCGAACCCGCTGAGAGGCCGATGAAGTCGTTCACCTCGGTTACCTCGGGCTTACCCATCTGCGATTTTTGGAAAACCGCAGGTCAGAGCCTTGTTTTACCTATATCACATATTTTAGTGATGTTGATGTATATATATATATAGGAGAGTACACGTTCGGCTATGTTCCCTTACATGTATATATATATAGGGTGTGCAGTCGGGGTAAAATGGTCAATCGGGGAAAAACGGCCTCTGACCTGCACGTTTGCGCCGTAACAGCCGGGGTAAGGCTGAGGTGATCGAGGTGAAAAACGGCCTCGGAGGCCATACGTCCGCGAGACACATACAAGTATACCCCTCGGCATGCGCGCGCGTGATACACGATCAGCTGGCAAGAAGTCAAGGAAAACGAGGAAAGTGGGTCGTGTGATTTTGTTCACACGTTTGGAGCCCAAAATCGGGGCCTGCGAGGGCCGTTTGACGGGTTTTCGGGGCCTCTCGAAGCCCTCGCAGCACCCTCCGGAGAGGGTCCGAAGACCATCTGAGACCCCCGAAATGGGGTGTTTCGCGGGCTGTTGTGGCACCCGAAACGGCGTCTCCGAAGACCTGTAAAGCCGGTCCGGGAGGCCATCTGAGACCCCGAAAACGGGCTGTTTTCGAGCCCAAAACGATCCATCCGAAGGTCCGAAATGACGCTCTTGGAGGGCCTCCCGACGGGTGCCGGAGACCCCGAAAACGGGCCTCCGGAGGGCGTTCCCGAGACCCAGAAACGGCGTGTTCTCGAGGGGGTCTCCGGCACCCGCAAAAGGCGTCTCTGACGGGGTGTTCCGAGGCCCGAAAACGGGCGCTTCACAGGGGTCGTCGAGGTGGCCGAAACCGGCCTCAGAAGTCGTCTGGACCGAACCCTGGAACAACGTCCCAGACTTGCGTTTCTTCGGCGATCTGGGTGTCCACATCAGCCTCCGGCCAGGGCGCGTCGGCGGCGATTCTGTCGGCCCGCCACGCCCACCGGAATGCCGATTCGAGAGGCCACACATCGTCATGTCCGGCGTACGAACGGCGGCGGTGAACGACCCAGCGTGCGGCCTGCGAAGCGACCGCGTACAGGTTGGCTCCGGACCATCTTGGGAGCCATTTCGCGGGTGGAGCTTCCCCCGCTGGCGGGGACGACAACTGGACGAAAGTGAGCGCTTTGACGGCGTCACGCCACCCGTAACAGGAGGCCGCAATCACCCCCGCGCTGACGTCCGGGAGCGGGTCGGCGACCGCCACCATTTGCGGGTCATCGCCGGGTAGGCGGTAGATCAACGGGAGCCGGTCGGCACTGTCATTCCATGTCCCGAACGGTGCTCCGGAAGCCGTCACAGCGCCCGTTGTGGCCGGTGGACGTGGCCCGAAAACCTCAGATCCGACCCTCCCGGACAGGGTCCGCCACGGGTCTTCTGGCGGGAAAGTACCCACCATGTCGGCAATAAACCCGCCGAAAAAGGCGACCGCCCAGCGCGGGTGATGCGTGCACACCCGAGTCATTGCGTCCTCGGCGATGGCGCGCCGGGCAGAGGAGAGCAGCGGCTCAATGAGCGTCTGGGTCCACGTGGCAGCGGCGTCTGCCGGTGTGAACCCCGTTGCTTGGGAGGACACGGGGTATCAAGTCTTTCCGAACAGCCCTGGGCGGCATAACGTTTGAGCCACCAGCAGCCCTGGGGCAGGGCTGCAAGCGGTGCTAAGGCTATCCTTTCCCACCCAGCAGCGCTTGTCATCTCTTGGGCGGACACTCGCCAACCGGCCGCTAAACTGGTGGTCACCGGGTAAGAACCACCGTGAATGCCTCCCTGTCCTCGTGGAATGTCTCCGACTACGGCCCCGTCACCGGCCCTGGCGCGCTGAAAGCGATCGCTTCCGGGATCGCCCCGCTGGTGCTGCTCGCGCAAGGCTGCACTGATCTGACCGCCGGTAGCGTCGACGATCTGATCGAGGCGCTGGCGCTGGACGCCCGGAATCCGGGCCGTAAACAGCTGCATGGTGTGGTGAGCAGCGGCGGGACCGCGTTGACGATGCCGTGGCACACCCCGGCAGCGACCGCGATGTACTGGCTGGACCGAGGCAACGGGGTCATTCGAGACCACGTCCCGATGTCGTCCCTGCAAGTCCGTCCCGATCCCGCCTACCCGGTCTTCACGAAGAAGGGCCGCAAGCAGGAGGTCGCGAAGTACGTCAACTTGGTCGACAACGCGACCCGTCTCGGAGTGTCCCCGGCGACCCCGCCGTCCTGGTTGACGACCAGCATGCCGAAGACCGTCTGGATCGCCGAGGGGCTCCTGAAAGGCATGGCGCTTCTGACAGCCATGCTGATTGAGTCCGGTGTCGCCCCGTCCGCCCTAACCGTGACCGCCGGCCTGACCACCCACGACGCACGGGACGCGGTCCGGACGATGCTGGAAGCCATCGCGGACGACGAACGCGCCCTCGTGATCTGCATCGTCGGGTCCGGAAACTGGCATAAGCACGCGGAGTGGAACTCCATCGACCTGCGGGACGTCACCGTCTACCTCGCGCTGGACGGTGACGTCGACGGGAACCCGAACGTCGCCCGGGAGGCCGTCAAGCTGGGCGACTTCGTCAAAGGTCGTGGCGGAAACCCGACACTGTTGCGGTTGGCGACGATGGACGGATACCAGGAGAAGGACGGCGTCGACGACGTTCTCGGGCGCGGCGGTGACTTGGACAGCGTCCGCGACTGCGCCACAACCACCTTCCCGGACCTGGACGTTCTGAACCCGCCGAGCGGCTGGCGGATGAACCC
The DNA here is from genome assembly GCF_039531165.1 of Nostocoides vanveenii. Taxonomy (NCBI): domain Bacteria; kingdom Bacillati; phylum Actinomycetota; class Actinomycetes; order Micrococcales; family Intrasporangiaceae; genus Nostocoides; species Nostocoides vanveenii. Next base: position 45,813 of record NZ_BAAAPN010000032.1, read on the forward strand.
GGAGACTCTGACGACCCAGAAGCTAGTCGATGACGGCAACGGCGGCACCCGGTGGCAGACCGTGTACCCGTACGTCGCCCGGATCGTCGATGTCGTCTTCCCCCGGCAAGTGGATCCCGTCGAAATGAAGACGGGCCGGATCATCCCGGTCCACGAGAAGCAAGGCGAATGCCAGGTCACGGTCGAGTTCTCGTGGCGCACCAAGTCCGGTGACACGCACCACCTTGACGTGCGCGGCGACCAGAACATGCTGTACACGCTGCCCGGCAAATGGATGCTCCCGAACGGCGGACGGGTCACGATGCCGGCAACATCTATCGGGTCCGACCCTGGCCTGTTCCCGCCGAGAGAGGACGAGTTTCTCGGCGCGATGCGCTCCTACCGTGCCACCGAAACCGTGTACCGGCCCGGCTGGCGGCAGATGGGCTGGGTGCCGACTAAAGACGACGGGATGGTGTTCGTTGCCGGCGAATGCGTCGCCGGAGCTGACGGGATGCTCGACCACGACGTCGCTGGCTGCGGCATCACCGAAGCGGACCTGATCGGCGCGAACGACTTCGGTTTCCAGATGCCGACCACCGCGAAAGAGGCGAAGACCGCGATCGAGACGGTTGTCGACGCCTTCCTCCCAGCTGACAGCGCCGACCAGGTGTGGAGCGACCCGTTGCACGCCGCGATCTTCCTCGCGGCTGCACTACGACCTTGTGTGCCGTTGCCGTGCCGGGCACCGATGTATCTCTCCGGCGGGTCCGGGCTCGGGAAGTCGTGGTCCGCTGGTGCCGTCATGCATTTCTGGCAGCCGGACGGTGGCCGGTGGTCCGACCAGCGTCTACCGGGATCCGCGAAAGACACGGCGCTAGCGACGGAGCTTGCCGTGTCGATGGCCCCGATCTGGGTCACCGATGACGTCGCCCCGAACGGCCCCGACAAGGGCGCGCAGGCACGCATGGAGAACATGATCGAAGAGTTGCTGCGCAACGTGCACAACGGGACCGCGCGCCGCCGTTCCTCCCCGTCGCTGAAATCCGCGCAGACACACCTGCCGATCGCGCAGACGATCGTTTCCGCTGAACAGGCCCTGTCGAACGTCTCCATCCTCAACAGGATCATTCACATCCGGGTCGAACCGGGTTTCCTCAACCCGTCCCGGGTTCCGACCGACAAGATTGTCGAACTCGCCGACGGCGACTGCCCGCAGTCGATGGTCACCGGCGGGCTCATCACGTTCATCGCCCAGCGCGCCCAAGCGTCCAGCTGGGAGCAGATGCGCGCCGACATGCGTGACCTGAAAGAAGTCACCGCCCAGCGGTTCGTTCGGCAGACCGGAGGGTCCGGCGGCAACACCAGGCAGTGCAACCTCGCCGCCGACTTCTACCTGCCGTTGATCCTGCTTAAAGAGTGGGCGTCGTCCGTGAAAGTGTCTCCCGACCACATCCGACGGATCGTTCTCGCCGCTGGCTCACTGAAAGAGCTCGCCCGGATCAGCGTCGCGTCGAAGAAGGACTACGACCTCGGCGTCGACTTCATGGAGCACATCACGGCGCTGCTGACGTCCGGTGGCGCGCACATCGCCTCGCCTTCCCCCAGCCAGGCCCCATCGACGACGTCGTGCGGCGACCTGGATGCCGACGAAGTGAATGCTCGCCTCGGCTGGCAGACCCGTCCCGGTGAAGGTCCGCGCCCGAACGGTCCCCGGATCGGCACGCTGATGGTCCGCACAGGCGGTGACGGAACAGTGCACCGGCATGTCGTTTTCGACGCACGAGCGGCCCACAACGAAGTGACCCGGCGCTACCCGCGCTTGAACGGTCACGGCTGCGAGGCATCCTGGCAGGCGGTGCACCGCTCGAACCTGTCGGACGGACGTTTCCAGCGCCGAAAAACCCCGTCCGGGAACATCAGCATCGTCCAGCAGGCGATGGTTGACGGACAGAACTTTCGCGGGGTGATCGTGGCCCTAGACGTCGTCATCGGCGCTGTCCAGGAAGACTCCACCGACGACGACGCGTCACCCACCCCGCCCTGACGGTCGGGGCTTGAGGCCGCGTGTGCGGTTCTCGAGCCTGGTGCTGTTTGGGATTGGTTGACCAGACCGAGAAACCCTTTGGAAGGAGGGAAATCTATGTTGACTGTACGAGAGCAGACCAACCGGCGGGTGCTTCCTCAGCCTGCCGCTCTTGAATCCGTGCCAGCAGACACCCCTGGGGAGGGGACGAAACGGGGTACGGACGCTCGCATTTCGCGGGCATCGGGCAGTCAACGTGGTCGAGGGGAGACGGACTCACAGCGTGACGACGATTCCGACCGGACACATGACCGGCATGGACGGCACCGGCTGGGCCGAGGACGGCGTAACACCGCATCCGGCTGGCGGCTATGTCCGAGTGGAACGTCGTCCACACAGGACCAGGTATGTCGACGTAGCCGGACGCAAGCATCGCCTCGACGGGCCTGCGGCCGAGTGGGCGGACGGCTCTCGCGAATGGTGGTTCAACGGTCAGCTACACCGTCTCGACGGGCCAGCAGTCGAGTTGGCGAACGGCACTAGGCAGTGGTGGGTCGACGGTAAGCGGCATCGTCTTGACGGGCCAGCAGTCGAGGCTTCCTGGCGGTTTCGGATTGGCGCGCTGGCCCGGCATCGGCTGGCTGGCTGGCTGGCTGTCGGTGCGGCTACCGCCGGGCGGGTGACGGAAAGCCGCCGTTTTCGCGTGTCGACATCGGCGTACCGGCATCATCACGACCATGACCGGTGATCCATGGTGCACATTCAGCGACACCTACCCGTGGCGTCGCTACTACGACGCTGACGGGCGGCTGCACCGGACCGATGGTCCCGCTTTGGACCTGATCCCGGGACTCGACCCGGAGGCCGTCGAATTGCTGGACGAAGGTACGTTCGAGTGGTTGGTCCACGGCATCCGGCACCGTATCGACGGGCCGGCGATGATGGGGATTGACGGCTTCCGCCAGTGGTTGGTCGACGGGAAGGTACACCGCCTTGACGGACCAGCAGTCGAGCTGGCGGACGGGACTCGCCAGTGGCGGGTCGACGGGAAGCTACACCGCCTTGACGGACCAGCAACCGAGCTGGCGAACGGAGACCGCCAGTGGTGGGTCGACGGCAAGCGGCACCGTCTTGACGGGCCAGCAATCGAACGGCCGGACGGCTTCCGCGAGTGGTGGGTCGACGGCAAGCGGCATCGTCTCGACGGGCCAGCCGTTGAGTGGACGGACGGCTTCCTCGAATGGTGGACGGACGGCAAGCTGCACCGTCTGGACGGTCCAGCCGTTGAGTGGGCAGACGGCTCCCGGGAGTGGTGGGTCGAGGACAAGCGGCATCGTCTTGATGGACCAGCAATCGAGCGGGCGAACGGAGGCCGCGAGTGGTGGGCCGACGGTAAACAGCACCGCCTCGACGGGCCAGCGATCGAGCTTGCGGACGGCTTTCGCGAGTGGTGGGTGGATGGCGAACGACACCGTCTCGACGGGCCAGCGATTGAGCGGGCCGACGGAACCCGCGAGTGGTGGCTGCGCGGTGCTCCGTTCCCCGAGCCCGAGTACGTCGAGATCGTCGCCCGGCTTCGCGAGACTGGCGAGGTTCCCGAGTTCTGACCGGCGCGGTAGCGGCGGGGGCGGGTCCGGCGGTAGCCGCAGCGGGTTGGCTTGGCGCGAATGGCGGTTACTGCCGGCGCAGTGAAGACGCCTCCGGCGCGGCCCTTCGGGCCTTGCCGTCGGCGGTGTTCCTGACAGGTTTCGGGGTGTTCGTTGTGGACCCCTTCGGGGTCTTGTTTGTGGCCTGGTTTGTTTCGTCGTGTTACCTGTGTGGTCGTTGCGTTTCTGACCCTACGGGTCTTGGTCGCACTGTTCACGGGTCGCTCTTTTGGCTGCCGGTTTCGTGGTCCCGTTACGGTCCGGTTCGTTTGCCGGCTTGTCTCGTTCTGGTTCGATCCGTTTGCTTGGCTTCGCTGTGGCTCCGGTTTCGTCCTGACGGTTATCCGTCACGATTAACTGGGTTTTCCTGCGCTCACGTTCCTGTCGTTTGACCCAGTTTCGCTGCGCATCTGGCGGTTTCCCGTCACTCTCGACGCACAGCGTTGGCGGGTTTCCGTCACATCGTCACCACAAGGCGTTCACGTCACCTCAACCCCGGCACACCGTCACCCAGATTCAGCCTCCTTCTCCGCTCCCAACCGTTCCACAACTGCCCGCACCGTCGCCTCACCTTTCACCTCCCAGCGTCACTCAACTCCGGCACACCCACGCTCAACCCCGGCCCCACCCAAAGCACCCTTCACTACGCAACCCAGTTCCGACCCCCGACACCCTCAACCACCCGCAAAGTCACCCGTTCAGCGCACCCCAACCCCAGCAACTTCATTCACCACCAAACCGCACCAAACAGCATCACCTGAACCACAACAACCCCAAACATGCGCTCAACCCGACCTTCCAATGGTCCCGTCGGGAACTGTCTGGCGCGGCGCTGGCGGCACGGTTCACCGGGGATCTGCAGAAATGGCGGGTTTCCGCCACCTGTTTCGGCCGCTAATAATCCCCGGTTGCCGCATGGGGCTAGACATGAAGGAATCTCCAGGTCAGGTCGTGTACTCGGTGACCCGTATCGGGTCGGGCGCACCTGACCCGACGTGGGTGGCGGAACGCGTCCGCTCTGTCGGGAAGTCGATCATCCAGGTGGGGTCGGCGACCCTGCTGGCGATGCGTGAGGAGGATGGTTTCTCCTGTTTCGTCCTCTGCCCGGACCGAGGTCAGGCGACGCGCCTGCTGGCCGCGAACATGAATGACTCGCTGGGCGCGAAGTTGGAGCTCGTCGATGATGTTCCGTCACTGATCCGGGGCGGGTATGCGCGCCTGGTGGCCCGCCCGAACGGCGGTGGCCGCGCGACTCAGGCAGGTGGCAACCCGGCGGCGGTCGCGGAGTTTCTGGCGCGCGGTGGCCTGCCGGTCGGCTACTGGGTGGCGGTCAGTCTGCGGGCTCCGAAACGGAGCGAGTTGTCGTGGGCGCGGAAGTGGTTCGACCACCAGGATGTGACTCGGGCGGTTCATTACAGCCGGGAGCCAGAAGCGTTGGTCGCGTCCGTGTTCGCCGGCGGTGACGACGCGTCGGTCGCGCAAGGTGTGGTCGAATCGTTGACATCGGCGTTGCCAGGTTTCGACGTGGACGCGGTGGGCAAGTCCGTGCCGGGCCGGGCGGTGTTGACTGCGGCGGGGTTGGTGATCGGTGCTGCGCCGGCGACCGCCGTCGACATGCTGCTGCACTCTCCGGGGTTGGCGGCGGCGGCTGCTGCTGTCCCTGGCGCGGCGGTCGCCCTCGTCGCGGGGACAGGTTTGCGCGGGTCACGTCGTGACGTGCTGGTCCGATCTCTCGCCTCCGGCGTGGTTCCGAGGCCGCAGGTGCGCCGGGTTCCGCCCGGGAAACCGACGCGGGAGCGGACGATCAACGGTCAGGTGCAGCCGGGCCGTTCCGGTGGTTACCCGCTGGCTGAGGACGTTTTCCTCGTGAACGCGGGCATGGTCACCGGGGTGGTTTCCCCGCATCACGGCTCCGGTTCGGCGCAGTCGGTGACAGCGGTGCGGGAGGTTCCTCCGGCGTTGCGCGGACCGATCGGTCCGGTGATCGGCTGGGTCGGTCAGCAGGCGGTGCACATCAGTGAGGGGGACCGCTGGGCCGGGGTGTGCGCGTTCGGTCTGCCCGGTTCCGGGAAGTCGGTGCTGGTGCAGAACTTGTTCGCGTACGACCTGTGCCAGCGCGAACGGGGCAAGCGGATGTCGATGATCGCGTTCGAGAACAAGGGCGACGGGTTTGTCGCGTACCGGTACTGGATGCGCCGTTTCAGGATGCGAGGCCACCTGGTCGAAGTTGCGGACAACAACACCAGGGCCATCGAGTTGTTGCCGAACACGAGCGCGGTGAAGCAGGCCGAGTTTCTCGTGTCGGCGCTCGTCTACTACTGGGGCGAGGATGCGATCGCGGCCCGGTCGCAGAACACGTTGAAGGCGCTGCTTCCGGCGGCGGTTCTCGTCACCGATGAGGACGCGGACACAGCGGAGCTTCCGACCCGGATGTCGTGGGTGGAGGCGTCGGCGATCCTGCTCGGCGGTCGCGGCGACGACTCTGGGGTCGCGTTGGCGGCGGCGTTGGCGCAGCGGGCGAACACCACCAGGGATCCGGAGCTTGTCGATGCCGTTTCCCGGCTGGCGTTGCTGTACGGCGACAAGGTGACCAGGGCTCAGCGCGCAACCTTGCAGGAGGCCCCGTTGAGCAAGTTCGCCCCGCTGTTGTCGGCGTCCGGGTTTTTCTCCCCGGACCGGCAGAAGGTGACGTTCGCCCGAGTCCTGGACAAGCATGAGGTTCTCGTCATCAACACCGGCCCGGCGTCACGCGGTGGGGAGGCCCCGGACGAGGTGATGACGGAGTGCTTGTCGGCGATGCTCATGTACGGCCTGTACCACGCAATCCGGTCCCGGTGCCGTGACTGGCAGACGCAAGGCCGGGAAGTCCGGCTGTATTCGGACGAGCTGTCGCTGCTCTCCGGTAGTAGCGCACGGGTGATCGCGTGGACGCGCAACCAGGGCCGCGCGCACGGTGTTGTCGACACGTTCGCCTCGCAGTTCCCGGAGCAGTTGCCGGCGGAAGTCCGTTCCACAGTTCTCGGTTTCGGGACGATGTTCTGGATGGCGCAGAACAACCCGGACATCATCCGGCAGGCCGTTGACGACCTGACGATGGACGGTTCGGCGTGGACGGGCGCGGACTTGCGGAACTTGGAGCGGTTCCACCTGATTGTGCGGGCGAGCGTTGGTCAGCAGCCGGTTCCGCCGGTGGCGTGCAAGGGCGGGTTCTGGCCGGAAGACACCGGGCAGTTCCTGCGCGACCAAGGATTCAGTCCGGGTCATGGATGACGGTCTCGGGATGCCGCTGGCGTCCCTGCCATGCCGGAACCCGGTGACGAGATACGCGGCTCCGCACCGGTTCGACCCGTACTGGACGGGCATCTGGGACACCCACCATTCAGCAGTCTGGGTGGGTCGGCGGGACGTGGAGTTGACCCGGCATGCGCGGCTGGTGCGCCCGGTCCGTTCTGAGATCCGGTTTGCCGATGACGTGGCGAGAGCGATGTTGGTGGAACGTCCTGGGCTGCTGAGGGCGCTCGGGGTGACCGGCATGTGGCGCACGATCAGCGGACAGCAGATCGCCGCCTTCACGGGTGAGGTTTTCGGGAAGTTGTCCGACGACATACTGTTCAGCGCCGGGCTGCTCGCGCGGGGACGACTGTTGACCGGGATCACCGGGTTGCGGTTGCCGCCGCTGTACCGGACGGCGTGGACGGCACCGCTCGGCGACATCGAAACGCAGGTGACGTACCAGCAGTGGCTCGCGCTGACCGCGGGAGTCCCGTGGCGCAACGGCCCTCAGGCGGACCGGCACAACATTCTCGCCTCCGAGCTCGGCCTGCGGTGCGCCGAGTACGGCGGCTGGCCGTGTGTGCTCGGGGAAAGCATGGCCCAGTTCAACCAGTTGTTCGGTGACGACAAGGTGCCGGCGGGCCGGAACTGGGCGGGGGATCTGCTCCTGGTGCGCGCTGACGGGTTGCGGGTTGTCGTCGAAGTGTCGGCGTCGGCGGGGGTGCCGTTCGCGGAGAAGGCGGACCGGTGGGCGCAGTTTCTCGCGCAAGACAAGACCAAGGCGACGATGGTGGTTTTCGTTGACGCTCGCCGCCCCGACCGGTCCCATGACCGGCTCGGTCAGGTGATTCACCGGTCGATGAAGAAGTCGATCAGCCGCGCCGCGTTCAAAAGCATGGACCGGGTCACTGCAGGCGTCGACGAACGGATGGCGATTGTCCGCTGGGACGACTGGTTTCCCGGCCCGCACCATGCGGCACCGGAGTTCCTGACGTTTGATGTGCAACGCCCGACCGGCCCGAACGACAACCGCTGGGAGTGGGCGTCAGTCACGGACCCGTTCGAGGTGGCCGGCCCGAAAGACCCGAAGACAGCACAAGCGATCATCGGGAACGCCCGTCTTCTTTACGGCTTGCCGCATTGGCTTGGTGACGGACCGAAACCGGATGTGACGCAATGGCTGTTGCGTCACGCCGGCTTCGATACACCACCGGTCGCCCCGCATGTCCGTCGGGGGCGTTCGGAGCTACGCCGGTACCGGCGGGAAAGGTTCGGAGGCAATGCCGAACGTGTTGACGACCAGCAGCACGACCGTTGACGCGACGACAGCACCGTCCGGTCACGAGAACGTCCGAGTGCACCGGCACGACATGAAGTTGTGGGCTGCGCTGCAACATCAGGGGGAGCGGGACATCGTCATCCAGCAGTGCACCGGAGCGGGGTGCGGCTTCATGCGGGTCGGTTCGCTCCCGTCGACCGGCTGGCCGCTCGGTCTGCCGGGTCCGCATGAGGTCAGCGAAGCGCTGGAAGGGTTGCCGGACCGGTGCATCGACGTCAGAGACGTCATCTTGGCCTGGTCCGCCGGCGTCTGATCCTAGACAGCCGCAGGCAGGCACCTGTCCCCCGATTGGGGGACAGGTGCCACGTCATGTGGTCGTTGACGGGACACACTGGCGGTTCTAGGTTCGTGCCGGATGGCGGTCGGCCTTTTCGACGCCAGGTGAGCGATGGAGTTCGTTGTGCGCGTTTTACGGTCTTGGGCGACTTTCGTGTCGACGTTGCTCGTGCTGGTGGCCTTGGTGTTCACCGGGTCGTCAAGTGCGAGCGCGAGACCGGTGCAGGCCAACCAGGCCCGGTTGTCGTCGACGCTGGTGGCCGGCCCATCGTCGACCCCGAACGGGACGCAGGCCACGGCAAGCGCCAAGGTTGGCGGAGTCGCGCCAAGGGCTGGGGCGACGCCGTTGTGGCAGTTGCCGTTTGAGAATGGGCAGCGTTGGCAGGCCGGTGCCCCGCACACGTCGAACGGGAACAACGTTGGTGTCCGTGGGTCGATCGACTTCGGTCCGGTAGCGGGGGCTAACTCGCGGGTGGTTGCTGTCGCGGCAGGGACTGTGTACAAGGTCACGTGTTCGGGTGGCTTCTACCTGGGGATTGACCACGGGAATGGGTGGCGGTCGACGTACTACCACTTGACGAATCAGCAGGGTGGTCTAGTGGGTCAGCGGGTCGAGGCGGGCACCTACTTGGGGGACGCCGGGACAGCGACACCCTGTGGTGGCAGCGCGACCTTTAACCACGTGCACTTGACGATCCTGGCGGACGGGGCTGCGTCGGCGGTGTCAGGGCTGCAGTTCGGCAACTACCGGGTGTACAGCTCGGGCTCCGACTACTACGGCTACTGGAACGATCTGAGCGGCAATCGGGTAGTCACGAACAGCGGTGCTGCTGCCTGCTGCATCGTCAGTTCGACACTCCCAGGGTCTCCGCCGCCGTCAGGGCCTCTGGTGGCGTCCCAGCCATTGCTCACGACCGCGCCTTCCGGGCTCTTCACCCAGGTGCCGATCAAGCAGTCGTTCACCGTCAAGAACGTCAGTTCCGGCGCGTTGTCGATCCAGTCTTTGACGTTAGCGTTGCGGGATCCGTGGGGTGTCAACTATGACCAGTTGTGCGCGACCGGGTTGACGTTGCAGCCGGGAGAGTCGAAGACGTGTTCGTCGTCGACGCCGTGGGGGTCGGTAGGGACGTACACGATCTGGCCTGACTGGCAGGACTACAACGGTGCCGGTAAATGGCATACGGGTGATTTGGGGCCAAAGCAGACTTTCACGCTGGCGGCGGTTCCGGCTCTGGCGGCGATCTCGGCGAACGTCACTACGGCCCCTTCCGGGTGGTTCACCCAGGTGCCGATCAAGCAGTCGTTCACGGTGAAGAATTTGTCCGGCGCGGCGATGTCGATCAAAGTCCTGACTTTGGCGTTGCGGGATCCGTGGGGTGTCAACTATGACCAGGTGTGCGCGACGGGGTTGACGTTGCAGCCGGGGGAGTCGAAGACGTGCTCGTCGTCGACGCCCTGGGGGTCAGTGGGCACGTACACGCTGTGGCCTGACTGGCAGGATTACAACGGTGCGGGGAACTGGCATACGGGTGATTTGGGGCCGAAGCAGACCTTCACGTTGGCAGCGGTCCCAGCGTTGGGGGCGGTCTCGGCGAACGTCACTACGGCTCCTTCGGGGTGGTTTACGCAGGTGCCGATCAAGCAGTCGTTCACGGTGAAGAACTTCTCCGGCGCGGCGATGTCGATTAAGGTCTTGACGTTGGCGTTGCGGGATCCGTGGGGTCAGAACTATGACCAGGTGTGTGCGACCGGGTTGACGTTGCAGCCGGGGGAGACGAAGACGTGTTCGTCGTCGACGCCGTGGGGTTCGGTGGGGACGTACACGCTGTGGCCTGACTGGCAGGACTACAACGGTGCCGGGAACTGGCATACGGGTGATTTGGGGCCGAACCAGACCTTCACGTTGGCCGCCGCGCCGCCGATTGTCGCCTCGGCCGCGAACCGGACGACTGCGCCAAACGGCTGGTACACCGGCGTCGCCATCACGCAGTCGTTCACGGCTAAGAACGTGACGTCCGCCGGGATCGCCGTGAAGTTGCTGGCGCTACGAGTCACCGATCCGGCCGGGAAGACGGTCAACAAGGTGTGCGCGAAGGCGATCACGCTCGCCGCCGGCCAGGCGAAGGCGTGCGCCTCGTCAACGGCCTGGACGCTCGCTGGGACCTACACGGTCTGGCCTGACTGGCAAGACGCTGCGGGAGCCTGGCATACGGGTCAGCTTGGGCCAAAGACCACGTTCACGATCTCTCCCAAATAGCTTCCCGTTAGGCGGCAACTTCACCTAGTCTGCCCGAGGCCGTCGACCGCGGACAGAAGGAGAAGTTGAGATGGGTGTCGCGTTGCCCAAGGTGGATAAAACGAGAATCAACAGGCCAACTCCCTGCAAAGTTGTCAGCAAAATGAACAACTGCCCAAACCAACCCACGACCTCGGGCTGGGCTGCGTTTATGAAACATAGAGTGGTCTCAATGAATGCGCTGAAGAGTGGATCGGAAACCGCGGGAAGGCGGATTCCAACTCCGCTGAAGTTGGAGAAGTAGGCTGTAGCTGTTCCCGTCAGTACACAGTAGATCGCTACTCCCACGGCAATAAATACTTCTTTCAAGAAGACCCCATAGTCGCTCGCGGACACGTAGCTATTTGGATTGTGAAAGGCTCGACCGTAAGAGGACATTCTGACATAACAGAATATGGCCTCTGCCATTATGAGGATCATCTGGATCGCGATCAAGACGCATGAGACACGGCAGAGGATTAGGAGGATCCAGGGAACATTGAGACCATGTGATAGGCGATGACCCGTGGCAAAGGTAAGTGCGACAAAGATTAAGGCCAAACCCGTTAGGTCAAATACCTTATGACCTGTTCGAGTCAGGACTTCGACAAACTTTCCGCCCCGTTGCCCCCAGCGAATCATGCGATATTCTCTTATGCCGAAGGTCAGAGTTTGACCATGCGTTTCATCGAGTATCCGCCATATTTCCACTTCTGTTGGATCTTGTGTAAGCTCTTCTAATCTATCTCGGTATTGCGTGCCGAACGTTACGACCCATCGAATCGACAAGCAAATCGCTAATGTCTTGGCCATCTGCATTAGGACGAGGCCCAGGACTAGTGCGGTTAAAAATGACGACACGAGTTGCTCGATTCAGGCGATTTCGGTCATGGATCAGCGCGCACAACATCGCTCTTGTTGATGATGTCCGGCCAGCTCACTGCAGTCTTCTCCCATCTGCCGCCCTGCACTGCTCCCTCAGGCTATCGGCCTTGATGGCTAGACGCTCGCCCGCATAGCTCTCGACGCGCACGACCTTGAGCAGTAGCGTCGCCTGCGGGCGTTCTTGAGCGGACAGAACTGACTGCCGCACCAACCGCACGTGACAACGGTGCCGAGTCGTCGACGAGGGCCTGCGGCAGACATCCGGGCGTCACGGTCGGCGGCTGCGGCTGGTGAGACGGGACTGCCTTGGGCAAGTCGTGCCCGGGTCGCTTTGGCGGGGTCACGAGTGGCGGCGAGCAGAGGGTTGGGGTTGGCCGCGCGGATCGCCGACATCCGTTCCCGCAGTTCCGGTGCGACCAGGCCGGCGCTGCGCTTCAGACCGTGAACGGCCCGATATTCGCGCGCGGTCATCCCGTGAGCCCGGTAGGCGTGTAGACCGAGGTGTTCCCCGAGCCAACCGCAGTCGTGACATTCGAGCAGCCCGTCCACGACAGCCAGGACGCCGTATCGTCCCATACCCATCAATGTCTCCGACGCGCTGCCGTGCCATGTCTCAGTGTCCCCAGATTGGGGGACAGCGCAGGCACTTCGCAGGAACCGTCGGAAGCGGATCCGCTCCGGGGATGCCTTAGTAAGCAGCCTGCGACATTTAGTGACGAGTTCCAACATTGGCGATGTCCAGTCAGACCTGTCATGTGTCAGGGAGAGCTGAAGACCTCTACTTCGAGGTGATGGGAATTGTGACCTCGAACTGCCGTGTGCAGTCGTCAACACACCCCGAGAGGGCAAGCGTGCCGCCAAGCTTCACACCGGGAACGAGGATGTTGACCATGGCGTTGGAGTCCGCGGTGAGGTCGGTCGGGCCATATGTTTCGTTCGGTTGACGCTGCTTGCCGCTGGTCGTGCGGTAGGTCGATGACATGGAGTTGATCGTGATGTCATCCTTGGACGTCTCGACCTTGAGGACAAAGGTTGAGACGTTTTCAAGATCGGAGTATCTGGCCGACTGAAGCGTGACGGTGACTCCGTTGTTCGTTACGCTCTTGCCTGTCTTCGAAATGAAGTTGGCTGGATCACCGTACGTACCATCAATCTTGAATCCCACGATTTTGCCGTCCGAGTTCGCGGTAAAGTCAGAGTAAGTGGCACACGAATCCGAGTGGCTAGGCGAGAGGCACGTCTTGTAGTTCTGGCCCGCAGCCTTCACCGTGCCATCCTCGTACGGAAATCCGCCGTCAAGTCCAGCCTCTGTGGCATCAGCACGGTGCTTCAAGAGGCCATAAGCAATGGACCCTTCCGCGGTGAGCGCCAAGCCTTCACGCATCTTGCCGGGGTCAGTGAAACTGACCGTCGCGGTGAGGTACTTGAGGATCGCTTCTTCGTCGAGGGGTGTTGCTGCGTTGGTCGGGGATGCGGTCTCCGACGCTGAGCTGGCGTCACCGGTCGACGGTGCTGACGCTCCTGTTGACATCGCGGTGGCTGACGATGAGATAGACCCCGGTGGCTGGGTGGCTCGATCACCGCCCGAAGCGCAGCCAGCCATGGTCGCGATGCCGGCCAGAAGCATGACAGCAGTTCCACGGGCTTGCACGACCACACTCTACCGGTCAAGCCGGCTCTGCGAGCACGTCCCCTCGATCAGGACAGGCGATGTCAGTGGCCCGTGAGAGGGTGCTTTCAAACCGAAAGGGGGAAGGCGTGATCGTGCTCGATGGTCGCAACGACCGGGAGAAGCTGAACGAGCTACTCAGAGCGGGCGAGGGCACACACCTGGACTACAAGGAGACCATCGACCTGACGACCAACGCGGACAAACTCAAAATCGTCAAGGACATCGTGTCTCTGTCCAACCGTCCTGGCGGTGGATACCTCGTCATCGGAGTTGATGACCAAGGCTCCCCGGTCGCCGCTGCGGGAACCTTCGACCGAAAAGGGTTGGATGGTGCGAATCTCGGCCAACTCGTTCGCGGATACGTCGATACGCAGATCCACGTCAACTCCCAGGCCTTCGACCTTGAGGGTGCTCGCGAGGTCGTCGTTGTCCAAATCAGCGGACACGCCGACGGGTTGCCAGTTCCCATGTCGAAGATCGGGCAGTACGAGTCCTCGGCCGGACGCATGGTCACCGTCTTCCGTGAAGGTGAAATCATCCTTCGTGAAGGACCGGCAAACGTGCCCCTTGCGCACAGGCACTGGGCTGACCTCCTCGCCGAGCGAGAACGCCAGACCAAGGCTGCTGCGATGGAGGACAGTCAGGCCCTTATCGCGGAAGTGGTGAGGCAGTTCCGCGACGCCGGCGGAGTTGGTCGTAACAGCCCACCCCTCACGCTCGGCATGAGCCCGGAATCGTTCGCTGAGTCTGTCCTGGCAGGCTTCGAGTCTGGCGGTTCCGCTCACATTCGGCGGTTTCTGGAGCAGGCGCGTCAGATCGCGATCTCACCCGTCAGCGACCCGGAGGCGGCAATCGAAGCGGAGGACCGCATTGCGGAACTTGCGTCTCTTGCCATCGTGTCCGGGCAAGATGATGAGTGTCGCATCGCGACCGACATGCTCTACGAGATCTACCTGCACCGAGTGAACATCCAGGCACCAGCTGGATCGCTAGCCGAACTCTTGGCCCGTGCCTATGCGATCGGCAGCCTCGCGATTCGGTTGAAGAGGTGGTCGGTGGTGAACCATCTCGTTCGGAAGCCCATCCGACTACATAGCGGAAGTTGCGTGTACGCCTCCTGGCTTCGGCACGGACAGGTTGAAGCCCGCCGAGCGAACATTTTTCCGGCGGACAACGGAGGCATGCTGGTGTCGATGGCTCGGAACCTGATGGCTACACATCCTGGCCTGCGTCCAGATGTTCCCGATGTGGCCGTCGTTCCAGCCGAAAATCTGGACCACGACGACGCGCTCTTGAACTCGCTGTGCCAGTTTGACCTCGCTTACTGCCTAATCGTCGCCACGGAAGGCGAGGGAAAGAAGGCTGGCTACCCGACGTGCGCCGCATTTCACCAAACTCGATCCGCGCCGCTCATGGAGATCATCGCCCTAGATACCAACGTCCGTGCCGAGCTTTTCCCCGAGTCCTCAGATGAGCAAATCGCTCAGGCGATGGTCGATGTGACGACCAGGGCTGAACGAGAGTCGTGGAACTACGGGAGCCACTGGGCCGGGCTTCCGTACGCAGCTGAGCTGTTTGCGCAGACGCACGGCGCGAGTCCCGCAGGCCCTTGGACGTAGGGGTTGGAGGCGCAGAGCACGGCACCGCTCCCTAGCTCTTCGCTGCCCGCCGGTGACGCCCATGTCCACGAGAGTTCCGTCCGTTCTGGGCGGGTGTGGCTACGGCCTCCGGGGATCAGGTATTGGCAGGGGCCGGTGGTTGCCGCCGCCGGTCGACCATGGTGACGCGCGTGTCCCGGCAAAGGAGCAAGGACTAGGCAACCTCGGCCAGCCTCCGAGCTGGCAGAGACCCCGCCGCTAAGGTGGAGGACATGGCCTCCATAACTCCGATCCACTCTGCCCGTCCGCGGGTTCTGGAGTTCTTCGCCGGCATTGGGCTCGCGCGAATGGGCCTGGAGCAGGCCGGTTTCCGCGTGGTGTGGGCCAGCGACTACGAGCCGGACAAGCGAGCGATGTACGACGCGCAGTTCGGTGACACCGACGATCACAGCTTCGCGCTCGGCGACATCGCAAAGGTGACGGTGGACGCACTTCCCCGCAACGCGGCGCTGGCCTGGGCGTCGTCACCGTGCACAGACTTGTCGCTGGCCGGGGGCCGCGCTGGCCTGGCTGGAGCACAGTCGGGAACCTTCTGGCATTTCGTCCGACTGCTGCGCGAGTTGGGCGAGGACAGCCCTGAAGTCGCTGTGCTGGAGAACGTGGTAGGTCTGGCGACCTCGCACGGGGGCGAAGACTTGGCTGCCGCCATTCGGGCCTTCAACGAACTGGGCTACTCGGTGGACGTGCTCTCGGTCGACGCGCGGCGGTTCCTGCCTCAGTCGCGACCTAGGCTCTTCCTCGTCGGCGCCAAGAACCCGCCGGAGGATGTACCCGATCCCAACTCGGAGCTGCGTCCGGACTGGCTGCAGGCCGCCTACGGCGACAAGAGCCTGCGGACCCACCGAGCTGCGCTGCCTGCGCCGCCTGCGCCCCTCACAGAGGGCCTGGGCGCGCTGATGGAGGCCATCCCGCTGCACGACGAGCGCTGGTGGGACGCCGCGCGCACCGAAGCATTCATGTCCTCGCTCTCGCCGGCGCAGCTGGACCGGGTGGCTGCGTTGAAGCGCACCGTGGGCGTGAAATACCGCACGGCGTACCGTCGCACCCGTAACGGCGTCGCCGTGTGGGAGGTGCGTCCCGATGACGTTTCCGGGTGCCTGCGCACGGCACGAGGGGGCTCGTCGAAGCAGGCTGTGGTCCGTCTCGGCAACAACCGCTTCCAGGTCCGGTGGATGACACCGCGCGAGTACGCCCGGCTTATGGGCGCGGGCGACTACGACCTGTCCGCGGCTCGCACCAACCAGGCGCTGTTCGGGTTCGGCGACGCTGTAGCGGTCCCAGCGGTGGCCTGGCTCGCGGAGAACTACCTGATGCCGCTGGTGCGGGGGAGTATGACCGAAGCGCAGGCGACCCTGCCGCGCGAGGCGTCCCGTGGCTAGCACGGCCAAGAACGTCAAGCCTGCCAAGAGCACACTGCCCGCTGCGGACGTCCAAGAGTTCCGGGGTGCGCTGTCAAAGTTCCTGTCAGAGAAGGACGACAGCGGGCGGAAGTGGGCTAATGCGAAGTGGGGTGTGTATGCCTTCTACGACTATGAGGGCGAGCCGATCTACGTCGGTCAGACCAACGAGCAGCTGAGGGTGCGCATCCAGCGCCACTTGACCAACCAGCGCACCGACGCCGTCGCCATGCGCATCCTCGACCTGTTCGAGGTGGCCGAGGTGTCCATCTGGCCGCTGTGGGAGTACGAGGGCGTGAAGAAGGGCCAGCCGCGGTTCAAGGACGCCTTCGTGCACCTGAACGCCTTGGAATACGCGGTCTACCTCGACGCGATCGCCAAGTCACGGTTCAAGGCGATCCTGAATGAGAAGATCCCGCCGGTGTCGCAGCCCATTGTCCTGCCGGCGTCGTTGCGTCGCAACGTCATCAGCGATCGGGTGCGTGCCGAGCGCGGACACCCGGACATCCGCATCGAGCGACGTGCGGAGACCATCTCACGCCTGGCGTCGGTCGCCCGTGAGCGCGGCGAAGTCTCCGAGGGACTTCGGCGTGTGCTGGTGATCCAGGCCGTACGCCTGGCGTACCTCGCTTCGACGCGACTGGCTTACGTCGAGGGCCGTGAACTGCCTAGCCCGGACGTGATCGACATGGAGGCGCTGGTCGGCAGTGTGCTCGCCGAGTTCTCCGACCCTAAAGGTGAGGAGTCGGACGCGATGGACGCCAGCCTCGACGGCGAGTTGGAACAGGACGACCCAGACTCGGCCGGCTAAGAATCTCCGCCGGCCCGGCGCTCTCGGATGCGCCGCTTCTTCTCCACCGACCGCTCATTGTGAGCGAGCCGGCATGTGTCGCACCGGCATCCACTGTCGTACGCGACGCTCGAGCCGTGGAGCCCCACGACCTCGCCGGACGCCCGCTTGCGCTCCATGTACTTCTTGTGGTTGGCGGCGTGGGCTGCCCTGCACGCTGCGCAACGGCATCCGAGGTTCCCGTATCCGTTGGTGGTGCCGTGCCGTGGGTCGTCCACGGGTAGAGGCGGGCGGGGCCTGGTCACATCGTGATGCTACGGCGCCGAGGCTAGATCTGGCACGGCCCCTACTGCTGCGTCACCACCGGCGAGATCTCCCGACCAGGTGCTTGACCACGTCACACAACACAGCGGTCCCCCGCGCTGAAGTTGTCCGCCCACGGGAGCGCGTGTCAAGGGCCAGTAGGAACTGCCCAGTGGCGGTCATGAGACCTGCCCGCTGACGGTCATGAGAACTGCCCGGTGGTGGCCATGGGATCTGCCCATGGGGGC
>NZ_BAAAPN010000033.1:0-620 GCF_039531165.1 Nostocoides vanveenii
GGCGACGTCATCGTCATCACCGAAGGGCCCCGTATCGACGCTCACCTCACGGTCGGGGCCAAGATTCACGACCACAGCCGGGGCCAGAGAACTTGACGAAACCCAGGCGTTGGGCGGGTGGTGGTCCATGGCGTAGTCCTCGACGCTCGACGCGGCGCTGGACAGGGCCTCAGCCGCGACACCAAAACGATTGACGTCCCCGGTGACTGATCTTCGAGACCCCCGAACCGGTGCGGGTCGCCTGCAGTGCGGTCGTGCGCACACTGCCTGCGGGTTCGCGGACAGCCTGCTCCTCCACCGAGGGCAGGCCAGACGGCGTGGGCTGGAATCAACGCGAGGTCGGCTCTTTGGGAGGGATTCCACACCTATGCCTGCTCTGCCCGCGCCTTCACTAAGGACGCAGCGATATGCCAATTCGAGTCGGGGTAAACGCAGGTGGCCAACTTCGCGAGAGCCCTGGCCAACTGACGTCCCCGGTGACTGACCTTCAAGACCCCCGAACCGGCGCGGGTCGTCTGCAGTGCGGTCGTGCGCACACTGCCTGCGGGTTCGCGGACAGCCTGCTCCTCCACCGAGGGCAGGCCAGACGGCGTGGGCTGGAATCAACGCGAGGTCGGCTC